>PFDC01000072.1 GCA_002763035.1 Candidatus Pacearchaeota archaeon CG10_big_fil_rev_8_21_14_0_10_35_13
CTTCTTGTTGTGGTATCGCTACTACTTTTCCTGTTGTTGCGAAGCTTGTTATTCCTCCGTTAAGTGTTAATACTACTAATAATAATACCAATACACTTAGTGTTATCGTCATTAATTTCCAGGTTTTCTTCTTAGGATTAGTATTAACTTCTGGTCCTCCAATCTCACGCACACCTTTTTCCATTAATTATTCAAGTATGGTCTTTTTTTAAATGTTTGCGTTGCATAATTTTCTTGTCTAAGCAAATTATTAAAAACCCTTACCTCCTCATTCTTTTATGCCTTATGACATTATTATTGGCAGGGATGATGCTGACAAAAAGAGTTTTGGTAAGAAGGGATTAATATTCGTTGGCAAGGGCTTTGTTAAGATGGGTAATTATACTTCTCTTTCCAATCCCTTATGGTTAGATGTTGCCCGTTCTCATGTAATTCTCGTAGCTGGGAAGCGTGGTTCTGGAAAATCTTACAGTTTGTCGTCGATTGCTGAACAAATTACTGATCTTCCTCATGAGGAGGCTAAGAATATTGCTCCAATAATTTTTGATACTATGGGGATTTTTTGGACTATGAAGTATAAGAATGATAAGGACAAAGAGCTCTTAGCTGATTGGGGCCTTAAGCCTAAGAGTCTTCCAGTTAGAGTTCTTGTTCCTTCAGGTCATTATAGGGATTATCTTAACAAGGGTATTCCTGTTGATGAGGGTTTTAGCATTAACATTTCTGATTTGTCTGTTGATGATTGGATTCTTACTTTTAATCTTGAGATGACTTCTGAGCCTGCAGTTCTTATACAAAAGGTTATTGGTTCTTTAAAAATTAATGATTCTAAAGGTTTTGTTATTGATGATATTATTGATCTTGCTATTAATGATAAGTATTCTTCTCAGCCTGTTAAGAATGTTGTTATTGGTTTATTTGAGGCTGCTAAGACTTGGGGGATTTTCTCTACTAAGTCTAATACTGGCACTGTTATTTCTTCTCTTGCTAAATCAGAGGTGACTACAGTTATTGACCTTTCTCCTTACAATTCTGTTGGTAGTTTTAATATTCGCGCTTTAGTCATTGGTCTTATTACTCGTAAGCTTTTTAATGAGAGGGTTTCTGCTAGGAAGTCTGAGGAGATTCAGTCTATTGGTCGTGGTGAGGATTATTTGGCTTTTAGTATTAAGCGTGATATGCCTCTTGTTTGGTTGTTCATTGATGAAATTCATGAGTTCATTCCTGAGACTCATAAGACTCCGGCCACTGATGCTCTTATTCAATTATTGAGAGAGGGTCGTCAGCCTGGTATTAGTATTGTCATGGCTACTCAGCAGCCTGGTGCTCTTCATCGTGATGCTATTACTCAGTCTGACATCGTTATTTCTCATCGTGTTACTTCTGAGATTGATCTTAAGGCCTTAAATAATATGATGCAGTCTTATCTTCTTTCTGGCATTAATAAGTATATGGATGAGCTTCCTCATCTCAAGGGTTCTGCTATCATCCTCGACGATAATTCTGAAAGGATTTATCCTAT
>PFDC01000054.1:0-1173 GCA_002763035.1 Candidatus Pacearchaeota archaeon CG10_big_fil_rev_8_21_14_0_10_35_13
TGATTGTTCTGATAATTCATTAATCTCTAGAGTTGTTAGTCCTTCTAGGAAGATGTATCATAAACTCAAGAACAAGGCTGAGTTAAAAAAGTCATTAAAAAAGTATGATTACCGTACAGAGATTCCTAAGAGCAATACGTTCTTCGTGGATAATACTCATCTCACTCCTAAAAAGGTTGCTTTAATGATTAAGAAACATTATAAGTTATGATTATTTCTTACACTGTCTGTGGTTCTTCTTGTCCTAATGATACTCTTGCTAACCAATTATTAAGATTTCCATTTTTTTGTGTGGAGATTATTTTTCCTGCAGTTGATAACCACCATGTATCTATTTTCATTCGGTTCAGCGTTTCTATTTGTTGCGTTGATAATCTTGAGAACAGTCCGCTTTTTGTTTTTAATAGTCTGCTTATTTTTTTATTCAATGTTTCGGAAGCAGTGAACATTTTCCTGTCTTTTGTTAGAAGAACAACTTCTTTCCCGTCGTTTATGTAGGCTTTATCATAAGCTGTTGATAGTATTGACATATCAGCTAAGCCTATTTCTTCGTAGGCCCACAAACTTTTTAATAATAACATAAATGGTGATTCTTCCCCTCCTGATAATATCTTCCTGCCATTTTCTGCTTCTCTAATAATTCCTTGTAGTCCTTTCTGGGTTGTTCTTAAGAATTTTAGTTCTTCATAAATTCTGCCATCTTCCCTGTTAGCCTTCATACCCATTTGTCTTCTTAAGTTCATCATTCCTGCCCTTAATTCTTCTCGTACGTTCTCGTCATAATACACTCTTCCTGTTTGTGAGTATTCTCTTAAACTATCAATAAATCTTTCTATTGAAACATGTGCTCTTCTGATTAATTCTTCTTGTGTTTTTTTTCCAACAGCAAAGTTTTGTGTTGCTAGGTTTAATAACAGGTTTCTCACACCCGCCCCCTTCAATCTTCTTCCACTTCTTGTTTGAGCATAATAATAAAAGTTTGGTATTAGTATGTTAGTATCCAGAACTACATCACTGCCCTTTAGTAATGCTGCTCCGATACCAAAAGTTTGCCTATAGGGGTTTATTCTAAGATGTTCTTCTTGTAGAATTTGTTCTCCTGAGAGTTTTTGTTTCAATGATGATAGGAGATAACTTCTTTTATAGCTCTTCTTCATTCTTCCGTGCCTCTCA
>PFDC01000054.1:1184-1385 GCA_002763035.1 Candidatus Pacearchaeota archaeon CG10_big_fil_rev_8_21_14_0_10_35_13
TGCCCGGAGTCTATCAAAGGACCTATCCATTGTTAGAGTTTCTTCTTCATACATTTCTGAGGTCATCTGCAAAATATCATTTTTATTACAACACCTCTTCCTGCCGTTTCATGGGCATGAAATAACTATAAAATTAGAGTTTTTATTCTTTTCTCTTTTCCAGCACTGTCTTTATTCTTCTAATTCCGCTTCCTACGCTTT
>PFDC01000097.1 GCA_002763035.1 Candidatus Pacearchaeota archaeon CG10_big_fil_rev_8_21_14_0_10_35_13
CTTTCTAGATTAACTAATTTTCGGTTTTAAAACTAGAACTCCGGACAGAGCCATACTTTCCTAGAATATATAAACCAAATAGTGATTATTACTTTATGAAAATAGGAATGATAGGAATAGGATTCGTTGGAGGAGCAACAGCAGAAGTACTTAGAGAAAAACATGAAATGTTATTGTACGACAAGTACAGGCCAGAATTCCCAGGATACGAAGGAAGAATAAATACTCAAGAAGCACTAGAAAGAATGACCGAAGCAGAAGCAATATTCTTATCATTACCAACACCTATGAGAAGTGATGGAATGATTGACTTAGGACCAATACACAACTCAATAAGAAGAACTGACGAAGTATTCAAAGGAGTAACAAAAGAAGAAAGACCACTAATAATACTAAGATCAACAGCAGTATCAGGAACTACCGACAGCTTAGAAGCAGAATACGAATATCATTTCGCATTCAACCCAGAATTCTTAGTAGAAAAAACAGCATTAGAAGACATGAGAAATACTAAGAGAGTAGTAATAGGGGCAAAAAGAAAAGAAGACCACGAATTAGTAGAAAGAATATACCAAGAAGTATTCCCTAAAGCAAAATATCACCGGATGGCCACTAAAGAAGCAGAAGCAGTAAAATACTTTGCTAATGTGGCATTAGCAGGACAAGTAATGATAGCAAATGCACTATACGAAATATTCAACACCGCAGGACTAGACTACGATAAGATCAGAGAAGTAGCACAAGAAGACGAAAGAATAGGAAGAAATATGAAAGTACCAGGACCTGACAAAGACTTAGGATTCGGAGGAAAATGCTTCCCTAAAGACCTAAACGCACTAATAAGCTACGCAAAAAATTTAGGAGTAAAACCTCACTTACTAGAAACAATATGGAAAGAAAACCTTAGACTAAGACTAGTAAGAGACTGGGAAGAAATACCAGGAGCAACAAGTAGTAAGGGATTCGAATGAGAAATGCATGTTATCTCTTACCTCTAATCAGATAATCTGGCCTATGACAATAAATCCTCGGGGGATTATCACCGACACCCGGAATTACGAATTCTACTTTGAAATTATCCTCAAAAATTTTTATTGCTCCCAGACTAACAACTTCTGGGAAGAAACCATAAGTGCCAGCAAATAATTCTAAAGAACTACCACACCTAACAAAAACCTCATACCTACGACTACCACCTTCCTTAGAACTAAAAGGCAAATCTCCATCAAGACTCATAAAACATGATAGTCCAAGAGTATTAAAAGATTATTTCTAGAAGAAATATTATAATTCTTACGAATCCTAATGAATCGAACCTGTTAAGTTTAGATAACAGAGGATGTTAAACACTAATAGCATTAACCATCACACTAAAACGCCCGAGAGAGGA
>PFDC01000158.1 GCA_002763035.1 Candidatus Pacearchaeota archaeon CG10_big_fil_rev_8_21_14_0_10_35_13
TTATTCTATGTATTATCATACTTCTAATAAGCTTTAGGCTTATCTGGGAGTTCATGAACGGAGAAAAAAATAAAATGTTTTTCGTAATAAAAGTTACAACTAACAAGGAAGAGAAAGCCGTAGAATTAATTACCGATAGGGTTAATAAAAAGAACCTTTCGATTTTTTCTATAGCTAAGCCTCATGGTCTTAGGGGTTACATTTTTTTAGAGGCTCAGGACCGTGCTAATGCTGAAGAGGCTGCTTTTAATCTTCAATACGTTAAGGGGATTATTGGTAAGACTATTAGTTATGAAGAAATTAAGGGCATGCTTGAGCCGACGGTAGAAGACGTTAATATTGAGAAGAATGACATTGTTGAAATGGTTGCTGAACCTTTCAAGAAGGAAAAGGCTAAGGTTGTAAGGGTTGATAAACAGAAAGGTGAGGTAGTAGTAACGCTTTTAAGCGCGGCTATTCCTATACCTGTAACAGTTAAGCTTGATAATCTTAGAGTTATCAGGCGTGAAGAACTAGTAGAGGAATCAGATGATGAGAGTAATGACTCAATGCATCATGGTACTCTTATTGGTGGAGGATTTTAATATGCAATTAAAAATGTTGGTTGACGGCGGAGATATGAAACCTGGCCCTACGGTAGGTCAGCAATTAGGACCTGTGGGTCTAAACATTGGTCAAGTAATACAGAAGGTTAATGAGGTTACTAAGGGATTTAAGGGTATGAAAGTTCCTATAACCCTCGATATCAATACTAAGACTAAAGGTTTTGATGTTTTAGTGTCAAGTCCTCCTACTTCTGAATTATTGAAGAAGGAGATTGGTGTTGAGAAGGGTTCTGGTAAGGCTAAGGATATTAAGGTTGGTAATATTTCTATGGAACAAATAATTACTGTTTCAAAGATTAAGAATCCTAATATGATTACTTCAAGTTTTAAGAATACTGTTAAGTCAGTGGTTGGTAGTTGTATTAGTCTTGGGATAATTATTGATAATAAGGCTCCTCAAGAAATTACTTCGGATATTGATTCCGGAATTTATGATAAAATCATTAATGAACAAATTACTGAAGTTAGTGATGATAAGAAGAAGTCATTAATGGAACATTTCAAGAATGTTAAGGAACAACAGGATAAAATCCTTCAGAAGGAAGCTGAGAAGAAGTCTGAAGAAGAGGCTAAGAAAGCTGCTGAGGCTCCTGTTGCAGCCGCAGCTCCCGCTTCAACTCCTGCAGGTAAGGCTACTGCAGCTCCCGCTAAGGCTGCTGCTAAAGCGCCAGCCAAGGGTAAGAAGTAAATTCGAGGGATTGTGGGGTAACCTGGTAGCCTTCAAGCTTTGGGAGCTTGTGATCCCGGTTCAAATCCGGGCAGTCCCATAAATTAAATAAAACAAGAAAATGGCTAGAACAAAGAAAGTTAAGAGTGCCGGCAGATTAGGTGCCGGTTATGGTAGGCGTAGTAGGAACAAGT
>PFDC01000005.1:0-1879 GCA_002763035.1 Candidatus Pacearchaeota archaeon CG10_big_fil_rev_8_21_14_0_10_35_13
TTGAGAATCCTCACATTAAGAAAAAGTAGTGTTTCTGCTTCACTAAAGTTTCTAACTAATATTTACAAAAAGGTTGAGAAGCCTGGCAGTAACAAAAAGGGGTAATCAGTTTGGCGTTGATAGTATTATGATAGTAGTATTAACTTTTAGAATGGTATCTTATTAACTTTTTCTTGTTCTAAGTGGTCGTAATGGTTCAGGAATTCTAAGAATTCTTCTCTTGTTAGTGATGTTTCCACATAATCTCCAGTCACTCTTTCAAACTGATGATTTTCTAGTGTTCTTCTGAAGTCTCCTTGCAACTTATTACCCCCCCATACTTCTCCATGACAGAATTTCGCTAGTTCTTCTATACTTCTTCCGTGACATGATGCCCTTCTTGATTCTCCCTTAGTAGTGTGTATATCATAAAATCCTAATTCTAAACTACCATCATTAAATCTTTGTGTTGAGTACTTGGTTATCTGCCACCTAGTAACTTCTTGTTTGCCATCCATAATGTTTTTTCTCCATTTTTATTCATTTATCCTGGAATGTTCCTCGTACCCATTAATAAATTCATAAAATTCTTTTTCGCTTAATGGTTTTCTTACTCCTTTAACATCTCCTCTCATGCTTGACAAGTTTTCTACTACTTGTTGTAGTTTTGGCGGTAATCCTTGACCTTCTAGAACGCAACATTTTTCTATTATTTCGCTCATCGCTTCTTCTTCGTTCGTTTCTGTTCGTACTATTGTTTTTTCATTGAAAAAGCCATTATTGACACGATGAGCTTGTAATTCGTATCTAAGAAACATTCCCTTTCCTGGTTCTTCTGCTATTCTTTCAATTCTACTAAGAACATATTTACATCCCCTACTAATGTTGGTATAACGAATTCCCATAACTCTCTCACTCTTCTCCCCTTTATATTATTTATTATACTCCATTTATCATTTTAGTAATCCTTATTAACTCGTTTTTCTTATTCTTTCTATGCCTGATAAAAAGAATTTTCGTACTAGGAATTTTTGGAAGATTGTTCAAGAGATTATTGAGAAGTCTGATATTGTTCTTGAGGTTCTTGATGCTCGTATGCCTGAGCTTTCTCGTAATTTTGAGGTTGAGAAGTTAGTTAATGATTCTGGTAAGAAGCTTATTCTTGTGTTGAATAAGGCTGATCTTGTTAGTAAGCCTACTCTTGAGAGGGTTGGTAAGGCTCTTAGGGATAAGGGTTTTCTTGCTGTTTTTGTTGATTCTTCTTATAAGGCTCCTCCTCCTAAGAAGCTTATAGGTATGGTTTTTGGTGCTCTTAGGGATATTGCTAAGCCTGTACGTTTTGATGGTAAGGTTGGTAAGTGGTCTGTTGGTGTTATTGGTTATCCTAATACTGGTAAGTCTTCTTTGATTAATCTTATTACTCGTCGTAAGAAGGTTATTGTTTCTCGTAAGGCTGGTACTACTCGTGGTGTTCAGTGGGTTTCTTTTGGTGATAATATTCGTATTCTTGATAGTCCTGGTGTTATTCCTTTGACTGCTGATGATCCTGTACGTTTTGGTCTTCTTGGTGTTCGTAATCCTGAGAAGATGCGTAATCTTGAGTTTACTGCTGAGGCTATAGTTGATATTTTTCTTCATCAGAATCGTCCTGCTTTAGAAAGAGTTTTTGGTATTACTATTCCTAATGATGGTCTTATTTCTCCTGATTCAGTAGTTGCTCTTATTGCTTTTTCTAAAGGCTTCGTAAAAAAGGGTGGTTTACCTGATGAGTATCGTACTCATCTAGTTATCGTTAGGGCTTGGAATGATGGTACACTTAGATTATAAGTAGTGTAGTAAATATTATCTATAAAATAATGGAATGATGGTACGTTAAGGCTTTAGAATCAATGTAGTAAAT
>PFDC01000005.1:1892-2445 GCA_002763035.1 Candidatus Pacearchaeota archaeon CG10_big_fil_rev_8_21_14_0_10_35_13
TCTTGGAATAATTCATTCTTCTTCTATAATCTCTGCTTTTCCGCTACTTATTAGTATTCCTGCTATTTCTGTTCCTAAGTTTGCTATTTCTCCTTTTTCGTAAGGTCCTTGTTTTTCTCCTGTCATGTCTAAGAATTCTGGGATTTTTTCTTTTAGTAGTACTAACTTTGTTTTTTCTTCTTCTGCTTCTTGTCCTTCCATTATTTTGTTCATTTCTCTTTCTGAGGCGTTTATTGCTTCCATTATTTTTTCGAATAATGATTTTTCGTAATCGGTCATGTTTTCGTAGTCTCTTTTTGCTACTCCTGTTTCTGTTGCTATGAATACTAAATTGAGTATTTTTTTCTTTCTTCTGAGCATTAGTTCTTTAAACATTGATACTGCGTTTTCGTATTGTTTCTTATTTTTCATCATTGCTTCGCTGAATATTTCTTCTTCTTTATTGCCCATCTGTTTTTTTTCTTTTAGGTATTCTGATACTTCTTTTATGAATTTTTTTGTTAGTAGTTGTAGTTGTTCTGAGTATCTTTCTTTTCTTAGTGCTTCGTATAGG
>PFDC01000005.1:2469-3405 GCA_002763035.1 Candidatus Pacearchaeota archaeon CG10_big_fil_rev_8_21_14_0_10_35_13
GCTTCGTATAGGTCATTGTAGGTTATCATGTTATTATGCCGTTTTTGGGCTTTTTATTAATTATTGTATAGAAAAGTTATTGTTATTTCTTCTTTATTCGTCAAATCCGCATTTCTTCATTACTTCGTAGGTCTTGATGCTCTTAAGTTTTCCTTTCTTAGCATTAATTTCTGTTAGTCTTTTTCCTTCTCCTTTGTGTTTCCAGTCTAGTAGCATTAGCGGTACTGGTTGTGGTGTATGCTCTTTTTGTGTGCTTGATGTTGTGTGGTCTCCTGTTATTATCATTTTTATTTTTTCTTTTTCTATTATTCCTTTAATCTTCCCTATTAGTTCTTTGTCTATTATTTCTATCATCTTCTTTTTTTCTATTGCTTTTCCGTCGTGTCCTGGGGTATCTGTTTCTTTTAGGTGTACGTATAAGTATTTGTGTTTCTTTATCTTCTTCTTTATCATTCTTAGGCTGTACCTGCATGCTTTTATTAGTCCTGAATAAAGGTTTTCGTATACTCCTTCTTCGTTTTGTTTTTTTAGTGTTGGGTAGCTAAAACTGTAGGTTTTCATTCCTGCTACTTGTGCTATTCCTTTTTCTACTGGCATGTAGGCTACGGCTCCCCATGTTGGTAATTGTTTTAGTTTTGGTGTTTCTACTGATGCTCCTCTTGTTAGTATTATGTTTGCTGGTAGTAGTCCTCTTTCTACTCTTCTACGGTTTATTGGGTGTGTTGTTAATATTTTGTTTGATTGTGTTATGAATCTGTTTACCATGTCTGCTGTGTATTCGGTGTTTTCTTCTTCGTCTAGTGCTCTTGATAGTTTGTGTTGGCCCTTATTCTTTATTTTTTTGTTTCGTTGGTATTCTGGGTCTGTGTCTGTTATCATATCTGAGAATCCTCCCATTAGTACTAGTACTCCTCGGTGTTGTATTGTTGTTTTAAA
>PFDC01000017.1 GCA_002763035.1 Candidatus Pacearchaeota archaeon CG10_big_fil_rev_8_21_14_0_10_35_13
TTATTTTATCAGCAGTCCATGTGCTTGGGGCCCATACTAATGAATATTCTGCGTCCAAAGGCGTAAGTAATTCTTGCTTCTTTTCATTAATTCCTAGAAGTATCCTTGAAATTAATGGGTCCCTATAAGCTTTAGCAGTCGTTTCAGCACAGTAAGCTTTAGCTTCTGCGTATGATGCCCTTGCTTCAGGAATTATTTCTGGAATCGGACAGGATAATTCTAGTATTGTTGCTCTTCTGTTTGTCTCACCTTCTGCTTCGGCCCTTACCTTGAATGTTCCATCATTTTCTTCTTGTAATGGTATTTCTACAATGCTTGGTACTTCGCACAGATAGTCTCCATTAACGTATGAATCTTGATAATGTACTTTCGCTTTTCTTTTTAGCTTGAATATTTCATCACTTATTACGGAGTATTTTTCTGCTAGTTGGTATCCGAAATCTCTAGTCACGAATCTTCTTAGTTGTTCATAAACTCTTTCTTGTTCTGATGGTAGTAACAGCGGGGATAATAAGTCTTCAACCTTTCTTCTTTGTTGTGCAGATAATTCTGCTAGATTCTTCGGTGCTTTCTTCTCATGTTCTTTTAATGATTCTGATAGTAAATTAGTCATTTCTTATTCACCTCCTTTCATTTCTTCCTACTTTTACATCTACTAATTCTCTAAGAGTATAATCAGTTACTAATTTTCCATGAATTCTTTCATGTTTGATATTTTCGTATTCTCCTAATTCTTTCATTATCCATTCCGTGCTTCTTCTCCATGTTAATGGTTCATCTTTTCTCGGATGATTTTCAGCCAGTCCGGGAAATGCTATTCTTCCACAATGGTAAAGCGCTATTGTAAAGTCTAAGAAGTCTATGCCCGGACTGTAGTCTAATTCTTGTTCAGAACAATAATTCATAAGTTCATTAAATGATGGTTTGTCTAATGCTATCTTCCCGTAAGTTTTGATTCTTGATATTATCGGACAAGGATGTCTTAATTCATTATTCTCCATTTCTTCATCTCTTAACACTTTTATAAAGTATTCCTTCCTCACTTCAGGGCTTTCCATCACTGGGATCATTATTGGTTCATAACCCATTCCTTGATAAGCCTTCATTAGTGCTTCATGAATCGTTGCCTGTTCTTTAGAGTCTTCTTCTATTCTGAACCCTTCATTTTTGTAAGGTAGTGGTTCCGTTATGAATACGTGATCGTAAGTTATTCTTTTATCCTTGTTCCCCATCTCCATGGCTAATTCTAAGGGTATTCCTCCAAGGAATAATTCGCAATAAGCTAATACGTCTACTAGTGACCTGTCAAGAAATCCGTGTTTTGT
>PFDC01000175.1 GCA_002763035.1 Candidatus Pacearchaeota archaeon CG10_big_fil_rev_8_21_14_0_10_35_13
TTGAAAGGTTTTCACTGAATATTCTTGAAAGTTCATCTACAAATTTTTTCTCTTTTATATTGAAAAAGAATCTAATTCTATAATGGCCTGTTTTTTTGTCATAATAAAAATTTCCATCACCTGCAAAAAGTCCAATAAACTCACCTATAAAAGATTCCTCCTTTGGCATGTTAATCCTTCTCATAGTTTTTCCCTTGACCTCCCTGTAATATTTATAAATTGTTGATTTATTCATTTTCATAATCCTGCTTATCTCGTTGAGACTTCTATTCTTCTTAATAAATAACTTAATTTCATTAACACTCTTTTCTGATAGCTTTCTCATAATATTAATAGGCTGTAGGGCTATATAAAGTTAGCCCGGGTTCGAATCCCGGTCGGTGCATTCTTTTTTTATAATCCTATTAATCTGTGGGTAATAAACGTCTGGTGGTATTATTAATTGTAAATTCTTGTTGGTTTACGTGAATAATAGTGGTAGTGTTGAGTGTTATTGGTATTGTGGTATTTATCTTTGTTTCTTAATCGTTTTACTTTCCCTTCTTAATTTTTTCTTCATCGTTAGATTTAAAACCTATTACTAATTAGTTGTTTTGTAAAATATGGCGTTAAGAGAGCGAGTGTTAAAGTTTCATGATAAGTATTATAAGCATTTGTTATTCGTAATGATAGCTCTGTTGGTTGTTTCTTTAGGTTACTTATTTGTTTTTTATAGTAATAATGGTGATGTTATTAATAAGGATATTAGTCTTACGGGTGGTACTTCTATTACTATTGATTTTCCTACTGATATCGTTGCTCTTAAGGTTTTCTTAACTAATAATTTTGATGAGTTTTCTATTAGGGAGATTTCTGATTTGCGTACTGGTCAGGAGATTGCTTTCATTGTTGAGGTTCGTGAGTCTCCTGAGGTTATACTTCCTTTACTTGAGGATTATCTCGGTGTTTCTCTTGATGATACTAATAGTAGTGTGGAGTTTACGGGTTCTTCTCTTGGTGAGGGTTTTTATAATCAGTTGAGGATTGCTATCATTATTGCTTTTATTCTTATGTCGCTTGTTGTGTTCTTTATCTTCAAAACTTTTGTTCCTAGCATGGCAGTAGTTCTTTCGGCGTTTGCCGATATTGTTATGACTGTTGCAGTTGTTGATTTTCTTGGTATTTCTGTTTCTAGTGCCGGTATTGTTGCTTTCCTAATGCTTATTGGTTATAGTGTTGATTCTGATATTCTTCTTACCACTAAGATTCTTAAGAGTCGTGAGGGTAGTGTTAATCGTCGTTTGTTTGATGCTTTCAAGACTGGTATTACTATGACCCTTACTTCTTTGGTTGCGGTAGTTATTTCTTTGCTTGTTGTATCAACGTTCTCTGAGGTTCTTACTCAAATATTTACTGTTGTTTTTATTGGTTTATTAATTGATATTCCTAATACTTGGATTAGTAATGCTTCAATAATTAAATGGTACGCTAAGAAGAAGGGTCTTTAAATGGCTAAATTAACTCTTAAGATTTGGGTTTTGATTATTGCTTTATTATTCTCTTTGTTGGCTATTAGTCCTAGTTTTCAGAGTGGTGTTCTTATTAAGAGTGTTGAGAAGAATTCTACTGCTTTTGATGTTGGTTTGAGGAAGGGTATGGTTATTAATTCTATCAATGGTCAACCTGTTAGTGATATTAGTGGTTATTCTAATATTATCAATGGTTTATTCTTGTCTGATGATTCTGATGTTAAAGTTCTTATTAGTACTGATAAGGGTGACTTTGTTGCTTTTTCTAATCGCCCTTTGAATATTACTGTTGGTAATACTCCTCATACTAAGATTAAGACTGGTCTTGATTTGCAGGGTGGTGCTCGTGCTCTTGTTAAGCCCGAGGTGGAGATTACTTCTCAACAGCTTGATGATTTGATTGCTGTTACTAATAATCGTCTTAATGTTTTTGGTATTAGTGATGTTAATATTCGTGCAGTTTCTGATCTTTCTGGTAATAAGTTCATGCTTGTGGAAGTTGCTGGTGCTACTCCTTCTGATATTCGTGAGTTGATTGCTAAGCAGGGTAAGTTTGAGGCTAAGATTGGTAATGATACTGTATTTGTTGGTGGTAGCAGGGATATTACTAATGTCTGCCGTTTTGATGCTACTTGTTCTGGTATTCGTACTTGTCAGCAGTCATCACAGGATTCTTACTTTTGTCAGTTCTCTTTTGCTGTTTATCTTTCTCAGGCTGCTGCTGAGAAACATGCAGATATTACTTCTAAGTTAGGTGTTAATGTTACTGGTACTGGCAGGTATCTTGACAAATCTTTAGATTTGTTGGTTGATGATAATCTTCTTGATTCTTTGTTAATTAGTGAGGGCTTGAAGGGCCAGGTAACTACTCAGATTAGTGTTCAGGGTTCCGGTACTGGTGCCACTCAGGAAGAAGCTTTCGATAGTGCTATGGCTAATATGAATAAGTTACAAACTGTCCTTATTACTGGTAGTCTTCCTTTCAAGTTAGAAATTGTCAAGCTTGATACTATCTCTCCTGCTCTTGGTGGTAAGTTTACTAATTATATTTTGCTTGCTGGTTTATTATCTGTTCTTGGTGTTTCATTAATTGTTCTTCTTCGTTATAGGAGTATTAAGTATTCTTTAGCATTAATTCTTACTAGTTTTTCTGAAGTATTTATTATTATTGGTGTTGCAGCATTTATTAACTGGAGTCTTGATCTTGCGAGTATTGCTGGTATTTTGATAGTTATTGGTACTGGTATCGACCAACAAATAATTATTCTTGATGAGTCTCGTGGTAGTAAGGGTGGCAGTAATTTTGGTTTCGTTGAGCGTTTGAAGAGGGCTTGGTTCATAATTATTGGTGCTTACTTTACTGCTCTTGCTTCATTAATTCCTTTGTATTGGGCTGGTGCTGGTTTGCTTAGAGGTTTTGCTTTCACTTCAATCTTGGGTGTTACTATAGGCTTCCTTATTACTAGGCCTGCATTTGCTGATATTATCAAGAAAATTAGTGGTAATTCTTAATGCTTCCTAGGTATCATATTATCTATGGTTTCTTCTTTTCTTTGTTATTATTGCTTTTATTTCCTCAGTTGTCTCCTCTTGATGGTTTGATTATTCTCCTTTCTACTATTCTTATTGATTTTGATCATTATTTGGTCGGGGTTTTCCGTAATAAAAATCTCAGTCTTAGTAAGGCTTTCAAAATGTTTGATTACATGCGTGAGCATTATGGTCTTAATCATCGGAGGGATATTAAGACTCCGATAATGTTCCTTCACCTTGGTGAGGTCCAATTATTGCTTTTATTTCTCTCATTTTTTTATACTCCATTATTCTTAGTTCTTATTGGTTTCTTATTTCATTTGTTATTGGATTTTATTGAGGCTGTGAGGCTTGGTGTTATTCCTCAGCGTGACTACTTTCTTATTCAGAGAGTTATTCGTAAATTGTTCTTTGTTGATAATTATAAGTATATTTAACTACTCTTTCTAATGGTTGTTTCGTTTCACATAAAGGTTTTTAAATGACTATTCCTTTCGATTTTCATGCCAGAAGTTGATCATAAGATGTATGAAAAGGTTGCTAAGTTTGATTCTACTCTTGTTGAGAACATGGAGATTCTTTCATCGATGGATAATTATTATGACTGGATTACTTCTTGGATGAGAAGGTTTTCTGGTAAGAGGATTCTTGATCTTGGTTGTGGTAATGGTAACCTCACAAATTTTTTTCGTGATAAGGAATTAGTCGTTGGTCTTGATTATTCTAAAGATTACATAAAGATTTTTGATGATCGTTTTAAGGGGGTGAAGAATTTTAGTTCGGCGCTTGTTGATGCTACTGACGAAAAGGCTATGCTTGCTCTTAAGAAGCTTAAGTTTGATACTGTTATTACTATGAATGCTTTAGAGCATATTCCTAATGATCAGCCTGCTTTTGATAATGTTTATAAGTTGTTAGACAAGGGTGGCAGGTTTGTTATTGTTGTTCCGGCTTTTGGTTTTCTTTATTCTATTCTTGATTATGAAGGGGGACATTTTCGTCGTTACACTAAGAAGGAAATTGTTTTAAGGCTTAAGAAGGCTGGTTTTAAGGTTGAGAAAATCCATTATATGAATTTTGCTGGTGCTGCTGGTTGGTGGCTTATTCATAAAATGATGAAGAAGAGAATTTATTCTAAGGGCACTTTTGGCCTTTATAATTCTTTAGTTCCTACGTTTAAGTTTTTTGAGAATCTTATTAAGCCTCCTGTTGGTCTTAGTGTTTTTGCTGTTGCTCGCAAGGTTTAATTTTTTTAAGAAAGTTTATTAATGCTTTGTTATTCGGTATTTCGTGATAGTTATCATGGAAAATGGTGTTGTTGATGATAGTATTGTAAGAAAAGTTGAAGATTTTGATAATGGTATTATTGGCAAGACTGTTGATTTTATTTTTAATAATAAACTGTTAGTATTGCTTGTCTTATTATTTCTTTTAGGTTTTTCTTTGAGGTTTATTGCTGCTGTTAATGTTGAGCCTAACGCTGATGAGATGGTTCATGGTTCTCAGGCTCCGGGGGTTATTTCCTCTGGGGTTATTGGTAGGGTTTGGCAGTCTATTACTTGGTCTTACCTTACTGATATGTCAACAACGATTTTTGGTATTACTCTTTTAAGCACTCGCTTGTTGTCTTTGGTCCTTGGTTCATTAACAATTTTCTTAGTCTACCTTTTAGGATTAGAATTATTTGATAAGAAGTCTGCTATTATTGCTTCCTTTCTTATGGCTATTGCTTCATTCCATGTTCTTTATACTGTTATTGAGATGGATGTTCCGGCGATATTCTTCATCCTGTTATCCTCCTTAGTTTTCATTCGCAGATTAAAGCTTGATGGTAAGCTTTCATTATTATCTGCAGTGTTTATTGGTGTTGCGGCTCTCATTAAGACTCTTTCGTTATTCTTTGTTCTTCCCTTCCTTATTGGTTTTTGGGTTTATAATAAGAAAGTTTTTTCTCGTAGTTCAATGATTCAAATATTTAAGTTTGGTGTTATTATCTTCTTGTTATTTTCTCCAGTGTTTATTCATAATTATTTGTGGTTTAAGGATTCTGGGATGGTTGACGCTTATTTCTCTCAGTATTTTAATGTTGGTAAGTCTCGTGAAGCTTTTGCTGGTATTCAGGGTATCAATCAAGGATTTAAGGTTGGTGAGTTACTGTCTGGTTCTTTTATAGCTATCAGCTTTCTTTGGAATTATGATCCTATTAATTTAGTTTTGGGTTTATTTGCTTTATTATTTTTTGTTTATCGTAAGAATAAGCATTCTTTATTCTTTTTATTATTCCAGATTATTCCTTTCTTCTTACTAGTTTATACCAATCGTTTACCTACCCATTTTTCTATCTTTGCTCCAGTGTTTGCTCTTTATGCTGGTGCTCTTATTAGTCGTTCTGATGACTATGTTAAGAGGACTTATGCTAATATTTCCAGGTATTTTTTGCCCGTGTTCATAGTTCTCTTGTTGATTATTGGTTCTTTTTATTTAGTCCCTTACCTTGGTAGTCGTAGTGCTGTTGGTGAGATTCGCAGTTTCGTTAATAATAATGCTGATGAGAATACTGTCATTGTTGTTGATGCTCGTACTTATCGTGGCAGAATTATGTGGGGTTTCATGGGTACTCATTATCTTGAATCATCATTCTTTCCTGATGTTCTTAATATTAATCAGAATGCTACCCTTTCGGGTGTGCCTGCTAATAATTATAAACTTTTCTTTGTTGAGTGTGCTGTTGATGACTGTGGCTGGGGGACTATTGCTGATCAACCAGATTTTAATTCTTCTACTGAATCATTAATTTCTCAGGTAATCCCTCAACTTCAATTAATTAAGACTATTAATGGGGGTGGTTCTCCTTACATAGATTCTGATGTTCCTTACTTTAGGGTTTATGGTGGGGCTATTTCCTTAACTCCTCAGGTTATTCAAGTTATTGATTCTACTCACAGTTTCTTTTTTTATCCTGCGTTCTATAATCCTAAGGATCAAATAATTGATTATTATGATGTTAACGGTTTTTTTGATAATCTTCTGTTATTGTTAGCTAAAATAATTATTTGGGCTTCGATAATTCTCTCGTTTGTTGGTATGTTCTTGGTTATTCGTTGGTCTCTTAAGAGCTTTAGAATTGTTGTTTAAGCAAATTTCTTATAACAACATTTTTATACTATTATTCTTATAGCTCTTCATGGCAAAAGTTAAGGTCGGTGATAATTCTTTAGAAGTTTCTGATGGTGATTCTCTTAAGGAGTCTTGTGAGTCTCTCGGTGTGTTATTTGCTTGTGAGGAGGGCGTTTGTGGTACTTGTGAGGTGAAGGTTCTTAGTGGTGGTAATAATCTTACCCCCCCTACTGATGCTGAGAAGACCTTTGGTGTTGATATTAAGGGTGGTAAGAGGCTTGCTTGTCAGTGTTGTCTAAAGAAGGGTAATGTTGATTTAGAGTATAATCCTTACGGATAATTTTAGAAGTCTGCAAGAACCCTGTCAGTCTTTAGTGGGCAGATGAACTGAACCGAGTGTCCTATTAATCCAATAAACATTAAGGACTTGCTGTAGGCTGGACTAATGGTGGTTTGTAAGTTTAACAATACATTTTATTCATATAGCTAATGGGTCGCTGGTTTTAGCTGATAGAGTATGTCGCGGTAATTTTATAAATACTTATTCTTGTTCTATTATTATGGTTAAGAAGAAGCTCTTGTTGTCTGTGATCATGCCTGCTTATAATGAGATTAATACTATTAGGAAGATTATTGATAAAGTAAAGTCTGTTAATATTCCTAAGGAGATAATTATTGTTGATGATGGTAGCACTGATGGTACTAAAGAATTTTTACAAGGCCTTAATGATCCTTCAATAAAGTTTTTTCATTATAGTGGTAATGTTGGTAAGAGTTATGCCGTTCGTACTGGGATTAGTCATGCTACTGGTGATATCATCATTATTCAGGATGCTGATCTTGAGTATGATCCTAATGATTATCATAAACTCTTAGAACCAATAATTTCTGGTAAGTCTAAGGTTGTTTATGGCACTCGTTTTCCTAATAATGCCAGCCGTCCCCCGTTAACTAATAAGTTTTTTCTTGGTAATCGTCTGCTTACTTTATTATCGAACATTCTTTATAATGCCCAGATTACTGATGAGCCTACTTGTTACAAAGTTTTTGATTCTAAAGTTCTTAAATCATTAAATCTTAAGTCTAAACGTTTTGAGTTCTGTCCTGAAGTAACTGCTAAGGTTCGTAAGAAGGGTCATAAGATTTTTGAGGTTCCCATATCTTACAATCCTCGAAGCGTTGATGAGGGTAAGAAGATTAATTGGCGTGATGGAGTTCAGGCTGTTTGGACTCTGATAAAATACCGTTTTGTTGATTAATTCTTTTTTTAACTTCGTCTCCAAGAAGTCTCCTTCCTGAAATCTTCGATTTAGGTGGGGGATGAATTGGAGTAGAAAAGTATATAAAGGATAGTATTATAGGTATAATATGAAAATAACAAAAAAAGTTATAAAAATCGCACAAAGTATAGGAGTTATTATAGATAAACCGATAGTAGAGAAGATGAAAATAAAAAAAGGAGACTAT
>PFDC01000059.1 GCA_002763035.1 Candidatus Pacearchaeota archaeon CG10_big_fil_rev_8_21_14_0_10_35_13
TAAGGGCCTCAGAACCAGACTTTAGTACACGAAATAATTCCCTTAAAGAATTCTTCCTGCCATCAGTAGTTTCGAGACTATGAAGAGCATTAATGAATATTGCAGAATCAATAAAGCCATCATCATAAGGAAGAGACTCAGAAATATCATGAACCCGCAAGTCAGGACTAACAAGCCCTAAACCCTTAGCTTTTTCCTCAGCAAGAAGTATCTGCTTAACAGAAATATCCAAACCATGAAGTTCAACACTAGGATTCATAGAAGAAAAATGCCTACCACTACCACAAGCCAAATCAAGAACCTTACCAAACTTATCAATAAGAAAATCAGCAACTAAAGGAATAGGTTCATTGCGAAACTCAGACCACTTACCACTAATAGCATCCCAAACATCAACTTGTTTCATTAACGCTACCATCCTTAGAACTGTCAACTTCTAACTTATCACCGGACTTTTTGATATTAACAAGACTCATAAGATTAATCTTCTCAAAATCAGAGATTTCCTTCTTATCATCAAGGATTTTTATCTTAACAAAATCATAATTACTAAGCATCACAGTAACGCTCCAAATAGTACGATTATTATAAGAATAAACAATAATAATCATTTTATTAATAGTACTAGTAACACCCCTAGAAGACAACTCATCACTAACTAAAGACTCAACTTCATTAGTAACTAAGGAAACACCACTAAGAGGATCCATAACCTTAGGAACCCCCTGACCTTCAACCTTGAACTCACCATGATCATTAAAAGAAGCAATCTCACCAGTAGAAGGAATATAATAATCTAAATGCTCCTGACGTTCAGAATCCTTAGACTCAAAACCCAAAGGAATGATGAAAAAACCAGCGCAAAGATAAGCCTTAGGAAAACGCTTAATAAAACTCTTGAAACCTTCAGTATTCTCAATGGTTACACGAAGCTCATGAATATTCATAAACAAAATAGGAATTAAGGGTTATTAAGATTTATGGAAGAAAAGTTTATAATAATATAAATTGTACTAACAAAATGATAGCAAAACCAACACTCCTGGTAGACGACTATAAAGCAATACTACATGGAGGTAAAGACGGGTGGGAAGCATACAGAGAGCTGGAAAGATATTTTGATGTAACACATATTGAAAGGCCTGATTTTATGAAGAGAGTAAAAAGAGAAAGATGGGGGATAACCCACAGCCCAGACGAAGTAATGGTTAGAGAGATGACAAGAACACAAAATAATAATAGGGTGATAATAATACACAACCCTGAAAGAATTGAAGTAATAGAAAAAATAGTTGAAGGAGTAGAAGGAATGGCGATATGTAGGACTTATGATGAAATTAATAAATACTTAACAGAAGAATTTGAGAGAAGAACTGGAGAATAATAATACTTAAAAATAGCCTCACATAAAAGATCTTATGCAA
>PFDC01000105.1:0-564 GCA_002763035.1 Candidatus Pacearchaeota archaeon CG10_big_fil_rev_8_21_14_0_10_35_13
AGACTTCTTCAACGCAACAGTATTCAATAATACCTCTGGAATGATAAATATAACATTTAATAGCAGTCAAGCAGGAGCCTATCATATAAACATCACAGCTAATGACTCAACAAACCTAAACACTAACAAAGACTTCTGGATTAATGTTTATGACACCCCAACAATAATTGAAACTTACCCAACAACAATTAATTCAGCAGAAAACTCAACAGTAACAATTAATATAAGTGCAACACACACAGTAGGAGACTACCTAAACTACTCAATAATCATCAACGGAACAGTAAGAAACTCAACCATAGGAACAGGTGATGGAAGTACAAACATTAGCATGACCATAAGCTTTAACTTCAGTGATGAAACAACATGCCTTACTGGAAACATAAGAAATATCACCCTGAATGTAACAACACTAAACTACACATTACCAGAAAGAGAAAACCTCACAAATATTAACTTAACCATTAATCACACAAACTACCCACTAATATTCGTAACTAACATGTCTAATTCAACAGCAGGAGGATCAGTATCATACACCCTAAGTAGCTACTACACAGACTT
>PFDC01000105.1:592-1814 GCA_002763035.1 Candidatus Pacearchaeota archaeon CG10_big_fil_rev_8_21_14_0_10_35_13
AACTCAACTGTAACAAGCTCAGGAATATTCAACGTAACAAGTGGAGGGGCAACAGCAACAGAATCATACCAATTAGTAGGAAATGACACTTATACACTCTCTTACAGCAACAACTTCTCAATATCACTCAGTCCACAAGTAATAACACAAGAAGTGCCAGTTAGCGGAGGGGGAGGCGGAGGAGGAGGCGGAGCAGTAAAACCAGTAAACCTAAAAATCCTATTCCCAGGAGACTTATCAGCAAGAAAGAATGATCAAATAATCATACCACTAACACTATACAACAACGGACAAACAACACTCAACGGAATAAAACTAACAGGAGAAGTAGCAAGAAACGGAACAAAGAACGATGATATAGGACTGACATTTGACAAATCAACATTTATTTCATTAAGCGCCGGAGCAAAAGAATACACCAACCTAACACTAGACATCAACGTAGATGAACTAGGAAAATATGAGATAACTGTTAACGCAACAGTAGCGAACCCCGTATACTCCGACTGGGGAAAATTCTTCATAGAAATAAAAGAAACAAATAAGACTGATGTAGAACAAGTAATAATCTTCACAGAACAACTATTAGTAGACAACCCAGAATGCGCAGAACTAAAAGAAATACTAACAGCAGCAAAAAACGAAGAAGCAAAAGGAAACTTTGACAAAGCATATGAGCTAGCAACTAACGCAGTAAGAGCCTGTAAAAACGCAATAACACAAAGAGTGAAAGAAGGAACAAAAACCGAAGATAAAGGAAAAAACATGGTGATTTACCTATCATTCAGTACACTAGCAGTATTATTCCTAATCTTTGTATATCACATATTCAACAGAATAAAAATGAGAAGAACAGACGTACAAGAATATGTAAATTATGGAGTTTGAAATGATAAGTAAAATCAAGAAAGAAACATTTAATAATCAAGAAATGATACTAATATAAGTAGTGAAAAACAAAGAGGTACAAATGGTAAAAAAGAAGTCTGGAAAAAAGAAATCTATCAACAAGCACAAGAGAAAACACTTGGAAGTAGAAAAGAAAAATGTAGAAAAGTTCAAAGATAAAAAAGTTGGAGAAGATAAAAGAATAAGCGCAGAAGAAATAAAGAATTACTCTGAAAGAATTGAACAAATAAAAAAAGAAATAGGGAAAGCAGTAATAGGACAACAAGACATACTAAACGGACTACTAAGAGCAATGCTATGCAACGGACACGTA
>PFDC01000171.1:0-1186 GCA_002763035.1 Candidatus Pacearchaeota archaeon CG10_big_fil_rev_8_21_14_0_10_35_13
GAGATTGTATTTATTGAAAGCAAGCCAAAACGACTAGAAAAGTTTGAGGAGGTATTTATAAGTTAAATTCGGAAACTCTAGCATACAGATAAAACATGGATAAAAAACCCTCCGAAAAACTTAAATCCTTCATCATCTCCTGTCATTCATGAAGCTTAATCCTCCAGACTATTTCATGACATTACTAATAATCAGTATAATAACGAACTACGCCCTTCCAACAATAAAAATAGTTTATTATCCTTACAACCTTATAGGAATAATACTTATCACCTTAGGGATTTATCTTAACTTAGACCCACACTTCAAGTACAAGAAACTAAAAAACCCTATAGAACCTACAGAAAAACCAAGAACACTAATAACGAACGGAGCCTTCAGGATTAGTAGAAATCCCATGTATCTAGGAATGATAAGCATCCTCTTAGGAACAGCAATAATCTACGGAAACCTCATAAGCTTCGCATTCCCAATAATACTCTATATTATGATAAGAACAATAACGATACCAGTAGAAGAAGGAATACTAACAAAAGAATTTGGAAAGAAGTACGAAGAATACAAGAAGAAAGTAAGAAGATGGATCTGAACAGAAAAAACCTAATTATCCCACTAACCCCTGATCAACCGAACCCTAATCAACCTCTCAGCTTATTAAGAACTTCTTTCCTTGTTGCTATAGGATACCTTTTAAGATAGCCTGAAAGCTTTTTTTTGTTGATGCTCTCCTTGAACTTGGCAATGGTTTCATCATCCAATGGTTGCTTAAAACAAACCATATCAATAAAAGTTTTTTCTACGTCAGAATAAAGAAGAAAACCTAACCCTACCTCATACTATCAATAGCCCCATCAATAAATGATTCAAAATCATTATAACCATTATCCGCAGGAGTAATAGTTCTCCCACCAAAACAACCCTGAACAGTTACAGAATCCCAAGGGTCACGATTATCAGAATCACGAGCAGAAATTCTCTGCCCAGTAAAAGGATCATAATAACGAAAGCTCCTGCCGTTATTATTACTAGAATAAAAACCTTTAGGGCCATTTAAAGTTTCATACCTTGGAGTAGAAGAACAAGAAGAAACAACTAAAGCAACAACTGCGGCAAGCAACTTAAGAGATTTATTCATGAAGAATAAATAATAAAGGAATATATAAATGTTTCGTTACGATAGAGTAGT
>PFDC01000171.1:1222-2324 GCA_002763035.1 Candidatus Pacearchaeota archaeon CG10_big_fil_rev_8_21_14_0_10_35_13
TGGAGATTTGGTGTTGATTCTTCAAGAAGTTCTTCATTCTTAGAAGTGTCTTGAGAAACACAAAGACAAGAATTCTTATCGCAGAAAGGTTTGTCTATAGGACAATCAAAATTTTCCCATTCAACACAAACACGCTCTTTTTCGAGGAGAAGTTGACCATCTTCGTTCTGAATCCTCCAAGCCTGAAATGTTCCGCAGGGAATATCACCACCCGTAGTTGTTACGGGGGGATAAGAAGCGTCAGGATCTCTGATAACCCCTGTATTTGATGGTTGATTTTTCTTATTCTCATCAGGATTAGAATTTAATACGCAACAGATATAAATCTCATAAAGTCCATTTTCTGCATAAGGTTGTTCTGACTCCGCAGTTTTGTCTTGACAAGAACCAACAACATCCTCTTCATTAATATGACAACCACCAATCCCAAACTCAGCATCTGAACTAACAAGAGCACTATCACAATGCCCGCCGGAATTCTCACATTCTCCAGAAGATCCTGGTGCTCTGCAGACACATAAACCATCATCACATATAGGAGATTTTGGTGGGCAGGATTTAGAAGTAGTTTCAGAGCAGGATTCTGGAGGCAATAAGTGCACCTTGACAGTTTTTCCTTGAGCAATAGGTTGTTCTCCCTCTGCAAATTCTGCGTTTCCACAAACTGTTAAACCACCCATTTTATCGCCCGTTTTATAGCTTAGTATCCTGCCTGTTGGTTTAGCATTACGATCAAGAAACTTGTCCAATATAGGAGTAGATGGAGAAAAGAATAATTCTTCAACAGAACTTCTTAATTCTCCATTAGAACTTGAAGGGATAAAAGACAAGGCATAAAACCCCCCTAATATTAATAAAATAATGACTAGCAAATAATAAAAACTCTTTTCTTTCATTAAGATATACTAATTAAGAAAGTATAAAAATATTTCCGCAGATCCTAAACCCAAAAAATACCCCCGAAAACCTTAATTCTTACAAGTCTCATGGAAGAATTCTTTCCATGCACGATCAAAAGACTTCTTGCCCTTAGAACTCATAGTACGATACTGCCTGGCGAAAGAATCATACTCATAATCCTTACCACCAATACAATAAGAAG
>PFDC01000073.1 GCA_002763035.1 Candidatus Pacearchaeota archaeon CG10_big_fil_rev_8_21_14_0_10_35_13
AAATGAATAACGGAATACTAAAATACTGTTTTGAAAAAGGATGCCTCATAGACAAAGAAGTATACGAAGTACTAGACAAGTTAGGAAACACAGAAGTAGCAAAAAAGATAATAGAATCATTAACCGTACAACTAAACCAAAAAATAATCACTAAGACCATCTTAGGAAAATACTCCAGAGAATTGCAACAAATAACACAAAGTAATGAAGAAAAAACAACAATAGAAAGAATATGTATTAATTTAGGAATAAACATAGAAATAACAAAAAAAGAACAAATACTAATAGATCAAAAAAACGCAGAGAAAGTTATGGAAGCAACAAAAGTAGAAATTCTTGAGATTAAAGAAGAAGGAATAGAAATAATAAAAAAAGGAAGAGTGAAAGTACTAAACTCACACATAAACAAAGAAAGAAAAGTAACAGTACCAGACTTCGTGAAACACTTCAAAATAAGATACCAAATGATAAAGAAAATGTTACAAGAAAGACCAGAACTAGAAAACTTAACAACAATCAACAAACTAAGCATGAAAAGACAAAACGTATCAATAATAGGAATGGTACTAAACAAGAGAATAACAAAAAACAAGAACATAATAATAGAAGTAGAAGACCCAACAGGAAAAATAAACGTACTAATAAACAGCAATAAAGAAGAAGCATGCAAGATAGCAAAACAAATATTGTTGGACGATATTATAGGAATAAAAGCAACAGGAGACCACACAATACTATTTGCTAACGAAATATATTATCCTGACGCAATAGTAAGAGATAAAGTAAGACTAGAAGAAGACGAAAGTGTAGCATTCATATCAGACATACATGTAGGAAGCAAACTGTTCCTCAGAGAAAACTTTGAAAAATTCATAAAATGGCTAAACGGAGAAGTAGGAGAAGAAGAACAAAAAAAAGAAGCACTAAAAATAAAATACTTAATGATAATAGGAGACAATATTGACGGAGTAGGAGTATACCCCGGACAAGAAAAACTATTAGAAATGCCAGACATAAGAGACCAATACAAAGAACTAGCAAGATACCTAAACATGATAAGAAAAGACCTAACAATAATGATGATACCAGGACAACACGACAGCGTAAGAGTAGCAGAACCACAACCACCAATAGGAAAAGACTACGGAGAACCACTACACGAAATAGATAATTTACTATTATTAAGCAACCCATGCACCGTAGAAATAGGAGGAAACACCGAAGGAGGGAAGGGAATAAAAATCTTGATGTACCACGGAGCAAGCTTCGCAGGAATAATCAACGAAATAGAAGACTTAAGACTAGGAAGAGCATTCGACACACCAACAAAAGTAGTAAAACACTTACTAAAAAGAAGACATTTGAGTCCAACACACTCATTCACACCATACATACCTAACGAAACAAGAGACCCAATGGTAATAGAACACACACCAGACATAGTAGCAACAGGAGACCTACACAAATCAGACATTGACACCTACAACAACATACTACTAATAACAGGAGGATGCTGGCAAAGCACAACACCATTCGAAGAAAAAGTAGGAAACCACCCAGACCCATGCAAAGTACCAATATACAACCTAAAAACAAGAGCACTAAAAATAATCGATTTTAGTTAAGAAGAAAAATGGAAAACATAAAAGAAAAAATAAGAATCTTTGTAGAAGAAGAATGCAAAAAGCCTACTAATAGTTACGGCTACCAAGTTTATAGCAATCACCTGTTACCAGTAATAAACTATGCGAAGATCTTAACCAAAAAAATGAACGCCAATGAAGAAATCGTGGAGTTAGCGGCAACATTACATGATATAGGATTAATAATGCACGGAAGAGAAAACCACCACATAACAGGCGCAGAGATAGCAGAAAAGAAACTGAAAGAGCTAAATTATCCTGAAGAAAAGATTGAACAAGTAAAACACTGCATCAGAACACATAGGGGAAGTAAAGATATTAAGAGAGAAACTAAAGAAGCGCAAATAGTTGCAGACGCAGACGCAATGTCACATTTCGACAGAATTGGAGGAATATTCTGGATAGCCTACTTTGTAGAAAAACTAAACCAAGAAGAAGCCAGGGAATTTGTCAAAACAAAACTAACAAAATCCTTTAATAAATTATCAAAGAACGCTAAAGAAATAATAAAACCGAGATATGAAGCAGCAATGATGTTATTAGAATAATACAATAAACACAAGAAAATGGAAATAGAAACATACTTTAAAGAAATACAAGAAGGAGTAGACAAAGCATACGAGATAGCGAAGCAAGCAAGAAGCATGGGACTAGACCCTGTGGATAAAGTAGAAATAAAATTAGCAACAACACTAGCGGAAAAGAGCGTTGGACTAATAGCAACATTATACCCCCAAATGGAAGGAACAGGAATAGTAGAAAGAATACTAGAACTAGAAAAACAATACGGGCAACTATCACAAGAAGTAAGCTTCAAAATAGCAGAAGAAGTAGCAAAAGAAACATTCTGCAAGTTCAAAGACCAACTACAAGCAATAGACGCAGGAGTAAGAATAGGATTCGCATACAACACTTTAGGAGTAGTAAGCAGCCCAATAGAAGGATACACAATGCTAAAAACAGGAAAGAACCCAGACGGAGGAGAATACTTCAAGCCATACTTCTCAGGGCCAATAAGAAGCGCAGGAACAACAGCAAGCTGCATGGCACTAATACTAGTAGACTACCTAAGAGAAACATTCGGATACGCAAAATACCAACCAACAAAAGAAGAAATAAAAAGAGTAGTAACAGAACTATATGACTATCACGAAAGAGTAACCAACTTGCAATATTTACCAACAGAAGAAGAAGCAACATTCTTAGCAACACACCTACCAATACAAGTAGCAGGAGAACCAACAGAAGAAAGAGAAGTAAGCAACTACAAAGACTTACCAAGAGTAGAAACAAACAGAATAAGAGGAGGATTCTGCCTAATCATGGGAGAAGGACTAGCACAAAAAGCAGCAAAAGGACTAAGAATGCTAAAAAAACTACAAGCATCAGGATTCAAAATAAGCGACTGGGGATTCCTAGACGATTATGTAGAACTACACAACAAAAGAGACCAAGGAAAAAAAGACTCATCACCAACATACATAAAAGACCTAGTAGCAGGAAGACCAGTATTCGGACACCCATCAAGATCAGGAGCATTCAGATTTAGGTATGGAAGAACAAGAACAGGAGGATTCTCAGCAGCAAGCATACACCCAGCAACAATGGCAATAATGGCAGGATTTATAGCAACAGGAACACAACTAAAAATAGAAAAACCAACAAAAGGATGCATCACAACAGTATGCGACAGCATTGAAGGACCAATAATAAAACTATTCAACGGAAGCGTAAAAAAACTAAAAACCGTAGAAGAAGCAAAAAACTACTATAAAGACACAGAAGAAATAATATACTCAGGAGACATACTATTCCCAATAGGTGACGTAATGAACAGAAATTACGAACTAGTAATGCCAGGATACGTAGAAGAATGGTGGAATATAGAAATAAGAAATAAGAACCCTGAAGAAAAAGACAAAGAAGTAATAAAACAAGAAGACATAAGCCTAGAACAAGCAGTAGCACTAAGTGAAAAGTACGACGTACCACTACACCCAAAATACATTTATTACTGGACACAAATAGACTACAACGCACTATGCTCACTAATATACTGGATAGAAAACTCAAGAATTGATAAGAAACTAATACTACCATACAACACACAAGAACAAACAGAATACGCAGAAGGAAAAAGAGCACTAGAACTACTAGGAATAACACACGAAGTAATAACAGAAAATGTAGTACTCAAATCAGAAGACAGCAAAGCACTACTAATAAGTCTAGGAGTACTACCAGACGTATTCGATAACGACAAATATTCACTGAAAGAAGATATGAAAGAACTAAAGAAAAAACTAAACCCAGAAAAAAAAGTCTTAGAAATAATCAACGAATTATCATACGTAAAAATAAAAGACAAAGCAGGAACATTCGTAGGAACAAGAATGGGAAGACCAGAAAAAGCAAAACTAAGAAAGTTAGTAGGCTCACCAAACGTATTATTCCCAGTAGGAGAAGAAGGAGGAAGATTCAGAAGCGTAAACGAAGCAGCAGAAAAAGAAAGCATTAAAGCAGAATACCCAAACTATTACTGTGAGAAATGTGATAAAGAAACAATTTATGGAACCTGCGAAGAATGTGGAGAGAAAGCAAAAAAGAAGTATTATTGCTACGACTGTAAAGAAATGATTGAAGGAGAAAAATGCGAACAAGAAGGACATGAGAGAATAATGGGGCATGGAAATAGAAGAATTGACAGCAAACACTACCTAAGAAGCGCAGCAAAACTAATAGGGATGCTACCACAAGAAATACCACCACTAATAAAAGGGGTAAGGGGAACAAGCAACGAGGAACACATAATAGAAAACTTAGCAAAAGGACTACTAAGAGCACAATTTAATATCGCAGTAAACAAAGACGGAACAGTAAGATACGACGCCACAGAAATACCAATAACACACTTCAAACCAAAAGAAGTAGGAACAAGCCCAGAAAGACTAAAAGAATTAGGTTATGAAAAAGACATACACGGAAAAGAACTAGTAGACGAAGAACAAGTACTAGAAATAAAACCACACGACATAATACTACCAGCATGCCCAGAAACAAAAGACGAAAAAGCAACAGATGTATTCGTAAACGTAGCAAAATTCGTAGACTCACTACTAGTAAGAATGTACAAACAAAAACCTTACTATAACATCACAAGAAAAGAACAACTAGTAGGACAACTAGTAGCATGCATGAGCCCACACAACTGCGCAGGAGTAGTAGGAAGAATCATAGGATCAAGCAAAACACAAGGACTACTAGCAAGCCCATACATACACGCAGCAATGAGAAGAGACTGCGTATTCCCAACAACAAAATTCGTTTATTCAGATAATAAAGGGGTAGTGAATTATGAAAGAATAGGAGAATATGTAGAAGGGTTGATTAAAGGAGGGATGAAAACAAAAATTCTAGACTCCATAGGAACACTGAGAGTAGAAACGGATAAGGAGCTCTATGCATATGGAGCAGACCCAAAAACAAAAGAGTTAGTAAAGAAAAAAATAAAATATTTTATAAAAGGGCTACAAACAAAAAAATGGGTCAAAATAAAAACTTCAACCAATCGTGAGTTCACAATGACCCCCACACACGAATTTATGTATCTTGACGAAGAAAATAACCATCAATTCAAGAAAGCCCACAAGTGTAAAGTCGGAGACAAATTGTTAGTATCAGACTATTTCAAACCAGAATTAGTATATCAAGATTATAACTTAGACCTAATAAAAGAATTCATAGAGAACGTGGAAGAAGAAATACTAACAAAAATAAGAATCAAGGAATCAAAAAATTTCTTGAAGAAATTAGTAAAGGAAATAGGAAAAACAAAGCTGTTAGAAACATGCACGCTCAATAATTATGAAAGAATGAACCTTCATTCATGGTATGACTCAGCAAGTTTATTGAATATTAAGGAATTGATTGAACAAGACTTATTGGATTATGAAGAACTACCAAGAGAAACAAAACTAGGATTTTTGTTTAGCAATTATAAACTTGATAGATACCTGAAGATTGACAATAAATTAGCAAGATTATTGGGATTTTTTACCTCAGAAGGACATTTGAGAACCAATAAAACAACAAAGCAAGTAAGCTTTAGAAACAGTAATAAAGAAATTGGAGAAGAAATAACAAAACTAACAAAAGAAATACTTAATGTGAACGTAATAATTGAAGAAGAAAACACCAAATATACAATAAGCAATAGTTTAATTTACTACTTATTTAAAGAAGTGTTAAGAACTGGGGCAAATGCCAAAGACAAAAAAGTCCCAAGGATACTATTTAATTGTGATAATGAAATCATTGCTAACTACATCTCAACATATATTGATGGTGACGGCTCAATAATTCCACAAAGAAAAGCAGTAGTGTTTTATTCAAAAAAGAAAGAATTATTGGACGAAATAGCTTTTTTATTAACAAGATTTGGACTAATAGGAAGATACGCCTACATAGAACCAAGACTCCCAGGGAGAACAGTATTAGAAAAGTATGAAAAGAAAGGCATGATAAAGAAATTTGGTTTGAACCACTTAATATTCCATGGAGTAGATGCAGTAAAGCTGATTAATATACTAAAACTAGCCCATAACAAAAAGAAGAAAAATTCTGAAATGATTGTTAGCATGAATATCAAGAAAAGAAGACTAAATAATAAAGAACTACACTCATTCGGAGACTCATTCATTGATTATATCAAAGAAGTAAGCCTTGTTGAAGAAGAAGAACACTCCTACTGCCTAGAGGTTGAATGGAATAAAAAAGAAGAAAGAAATATTATCTGGGGCGAACAAATAATTAACACAAGATGCGACGGAGACGAAGCAGCAATAATGTTACTATTAGACGTACTAATAAACTTCTCAAGAAAATTCTTACCAGCACACAGAGGAGGAACACAAGACGCACCACTAGTACTAAACTCAAGACTAAGAGCAGGAGAAGTAGACGACCAAATACTAGACTTCGACATAATAAAAGAAAACCCCATAGAAATTTATGAAATGGCAGAAAAAGGAGAACACTCCTCAGCACTAAAAAATATAGAAACAGTAAAGACAAGACTGAAGAACGGAACAGACCCATTCAGCAATATAGGATACACCCACGAAACAGACGACATCAACGGAGGACTAGTAAACTCATCATATAAAAGCCTACCAACAATGAAAGACAAAGTAGCAAAACAAATGGAACTAGTAGAAAAACTAAGAGCTGTTGACGAATCAGACGTAGCAAGACTAATAATAGAAAGACACTTCATAAGAGATATCAGAGGAAACCTAAGAAAATTCTCACAACAACAATTCAGATGTGTAGGATGCAACGAAAAGTATCGCAGACCACCAATGGCAGGAAAATGCAGTAAGTGTGGAGGAAAAATAATATTTACAATAAGCGAAGGAAGCATAATAAAATATTTAGAACCAGCAATAGAACTAGCAGAAAAATACGCCGTCAGCCCATACGTAAGACAAAGCCTACACTTAGCAAGAAGCTACATAGAAAGCATATTCGGAAAAGAAAAAGAAAAACAAGTAGAACTAAAAGGCTGGTTTTAACTGGAGACATATGACGAAATAATAAATCGATTGATGAAACAAAATGATAACAACAAAATATAGATTATACCCCAACAAACCGCAAACAGAAAAGTTAGACTTTGCTCTTGATATTTGCAGACAAGCATACA
>PFDC01000176.1:0-361 GCA_002763035.1 Candidatus Pacearchaeota archaeon CG10_big_fil_rev_8_21_14_0_10_35_13
TAGGGCTGGAACAGTCCTATGTGGAGATAATACCAGACTCTTCTTCGGAAGAGCAGTTGTCAATGAAGCAAGAAGCCATAACCTCAAAATGAAAATTTTAGGTTACGGTAGTTCACCATGAGCCTGCATTAGTTGTTCGGTAATTTGAACAATCTTAAGAAGTTCATTCCTCTCAGCAATAAGAGTATTAAGACAACCCTTATGATCAAAAAATCTTTTATCTTACCCAAGTAGATTTTTGGATGCTCAGAAATGAATAGTAACATTTCTGACATAACCAACCACTTCATCATTACTAGCCTTTGATTCCTTAGCCATAAAAGGAATAATAGCTAGAAGTATATAAATATTGAGTAGGACC
>PFDC01000176.1:405-7436 GCA_002763035.1 Candidatus Pacearchaeota archaeon CG10_big_fil_rev_8_21_14_0_10_35_13
AAACGTATGCACCGTAAGAAGCAACGATATAAGTAAGTCAGGGAAACACGGAGCAAGCAAGTGTAGAATAGAAGCAATAGGAATACTTGACGGAAAAAAGAGAGTTATAGCAGTACCAGGAAGCGAAAGATTCGAAGTACCAATGGTGCAGAAGTGTAAAGGACAAATATTATCAATGAGCGAAGGAAAAGCAAGCCTAATGGACTTAGAAAGCTTTGAAACAATAGAAGTAACACTAGGAGAAGACAACGAAGAAGAGATACATGAAGGAGACAGCGTAGAATACTGGGACGTAGAAGGAGTAAAAGTAATAAAGAGGAAAATATAAACAAACAAGAAATATGGCAACAAAAATACCAGAAGCAATGAACAGAATGTTCAAGAACATATTCATATGTAAGAGTTGCAAATCAAGAGTAAGAGCAGATCCTAGAAGAATTATGAGCTCAAAAGTAAGATGTAGAAAGTGTAAGAAGAAGAGTTTCAGAGCTGTAAAGAAGAAATAATAACTAATAATCTAATGAGAAAAAAAATAAAGGGGGAGAGATACTAATGAGTTTTGTTGTCTATGACTTATCATTCTTAGTGATATTCACACTAGCAGTAATAATCTTCATCTATAAAAAGAAACACCAAGGAAGAAAAATGACCCGCGAAGGACTAATGTACCTTTACAAAACACAAGTAGGAGTAAGGTTTATAGATAAAATAGGAACAAAATATGAAAAGATAATAAAAGCACTAAAATACCCAGTAATAACATTAGGATACATATTATTAGCGGGAATATTATTCATACTAGGACAAGCAATATATATCTACATAAAAGTACCAGAAATAACTAAGATAATAAAAACACCACCACTAGTACCGTTAATACCATACTTCCCAGAAATATTCGGAGCACAAAGCCTTTTCCCACCGTTCTATTTCGTATACTTCATAATAGCACTAATAATAGTAGCATTTGTTCACGAATTCTCCCATGGAATATTCGCAAGAGCAAACAAAGTAAGGATAAAATCTACAGGAGTAGTATTCTTAGGACCAATACTAGGAGCATTCGTAGAACAAGACGATAAACAAATGCTTAAGAGAAGTAACAGCGAACAAATGTCAATCTTAGGAGCAGGAGTATTCGCAAACATAATAACCGCAATAATATTCTTCCTGCTATTACTAATAGTATTCCATACGATGTTCACACCATCAGGGGCAGTATTCAGCACGTACAGTTATGGAGTACTAAGCGCGAGTAGCATAACAAACATGAGCATTAATAGTGAAGAGATGATAACACTACAAACAATTAACGGAAGCTACATTTTAGACAAAGAAAGTTATGACAAACAAATAAGTGAAGGTGATGGAGAAAGAATAATAGCATTTTATGACGCACCAGCAATTAATAATAAGATTAGCGGAGCAATAACAAGAATCGATGGAAGAGATATTAAAGACTTGCAAGAATTTGTAGAAGTAATTGGAAGCTATAAACCAGGAGAAAAGATAGAACTGACAACAACAGAAGGAACTTACGAAATAATACTAGGGAAGAACCCTACCGACGAGAAGAAACAATTCTTAGGAGTAGGATTCCAAAGCAATGGAGAAACAAAAGGGATGAGAGGATTATACAAAAAGATATTCTTCTTCAAAGACCCATCAACATATTACCAACCAAAACTAGACGGAGTATCAGTATTTATTTATGATTTGCTATGGTGGATTGCAATGATCAACTTCATGGTAGGATTATTTAACATGCTACCATTTGCATTCCTCGACGGAGGAAGATTCTTTTACTTAACAGTCTTAAGTATAACTAAAAGCGAGAAATTCTCGCAAAGAAGTTTTAAGTGGGCAACAAGAATAATTCTGTTAATGTTTGTTGCATTAATGTTTGTATGGGTTATAAAATTGTAAAAACCTAACACAAAAAACACCGACGAGGAATATTATAAGAAAAAAGTTGTAGAAAAAAAATTCTTGAAAAAACAGAAAAGTATTTAAACAAAAATGATTTTATAAGAACAGTAAATACTAAAAAGAGGTAAATACAATGCCAGCAAAAAAGAAGAAAGCAACAAAAAAGAAAGCAGCAACTAAGAAGAAGGCAACTAAGAAGAAGAGATTGTAAATAGTTGCAAAACTATAAAATTTAAATTTTTATTTTTTTATTTTTAATATCATAATACTAAAACAAGATAATTCTTGAAGATTACAAATAAATTATTCCATCGCGAGTAAGAGCCGCGAAGCGAATGCCAACAGGTAAAGATAACAACGAAGAAATAAGTGCCATATGCTCCTTACCATCGCCAGAAGCAATAGAAAGAGCAACCTCAAGACCTTTAATCTTACCCTTAATCTTGAGCATTATCAAGTCCTTAAGTTCCTTAAGAGTCTTAGAAGTATCAACCTTGATGAATTCGTGAGGCTTATTAGTAGTAAACTTCTCAGCAAATGAATCACCAACAAGTATTATGTTATCCCATTCACCATTATTAATTAATCCTGAAACCTGCGCCCACGAACCCTTACCTGAAGATAATAATGCTACTAATTCCATGAAAAATGAAATAATGAAAAGCTTATAAGCTTTTATATACTGTAACTAATAAAGAAATAACGAGGTGAAAATGACTAACAAAGACTTACCATTAGGAGAAATAGTACTAAGAAAGTACGAAAAACCCTATGATGGGAATGAAAGAGAAATAATTAAGAAGATTAGCCTAAGCCTCGGACTACTACAACCAGGAGACTCAAGAGACATAATCATTGAATTATTAAGAGTACTAATAACCAACCAACGAACAAAGAAAGTAATGAGTTCTGAAGAATTATGCAAAGAAGTGATAAAACTCCGAGAAACAGAAGGACTAATGATGAGAGGAATAGCAGAAAGCAATATTAGAAGACAACTGAAGAGACTGCAAGACATGATGATTATTGACAAGAAAGACAACACCTACCACTTATCAGAACATGAAACACTTAAAGAAATATTTGCTAACAAATATGAAAGATTCCTAATACCACAAACAATTGAAAGAATAAAAGAATACCTAGAAAAAATATAACTAACCCTTATCTGTAATCTTTACTAACTCATCAAACTTAGGATTAAGCCTAATAGCCTCCTTAAAAGACTGAAGCGCTTCAGACTTGTTATTCATCGATAGAAGAAGTAACCCAAGATTAAAATAATGAGTGGCATTATTAGGACTAAGAAACAAGGCCCTACGATAACACTTTAATGCACTATGATAATTGTTCATCTTAGAATAAACAACCCCTAACCCTCCAAGAACCTCCGACAAATGAATCATAGAACCAGGAGTAGCTTTCTCCCTAATCAATAAATCCTCAGCCACCTTAAGAGAATCAAAAGCCTCATCAAAAGACTCAAGCTTCATCTTGACAAGACCTTTTTCTAAATGAGCAAGATAAAAATCAGGATTAATCAATAAAGACTTATCAATGAACTCAAGAGCTTTCTGAGATTCACCAATCGAATGGTACTGAGAAGCAATCTGATAATTCTGAAAGTAATCACCCTCACGAAGATTCTTTAGTTCAATCTCAAGATAGAGCTTCCTTCTAGAAAGATTATCCCTGCTAAGAGCACCATAATGATGAATAGGAATATCAGTATCAAGAACAGAACTACCACGACTATTAATAGAAGGCTCAACAGAATCATGAACCGCACCAGAAAACTTTATTCCAGAAATATTACGAAATAAACGCACCATCCTACGACTGACAAAACCTGAAGCAACCTTGGACTCAGGATAAGAATCATCAGAAGTGGAAGTCCAACCGAAACCACCAAGTTCATTAGAATAATTCCTCTGAATAAGAGAAATACCAAGAATACCATCATCAGAAGCAACACTAATAGCCCTGAGAATCTTTGAATGATCAACAGAAGAAATAACCTCATCAGCATCTAAAGCTAGAACCCAATCACCAGTGGCCTTACTTAAGGCGAAGTTCTTAGCATCACTAAAGTTCCAGTTCCAAGAATAATCATAGACCTTCACAAGATCACCGACAGAAGAACATAGTTCCTTAGTATTATCAGAAGAACCAGTATCAACTACAACAATCTCATCAACAAGCGAAGAAACACTAGATAAACAATTAACAATAGTGCCCGCGTTATCCTTAGTAATCACACAAAGGCTGATAGTCATAAAAATATGTGGATGAAAAGGTTTATAAATAGTTCTTATTACCATGTGATAGTAAAGCAAATACTACCCAACGTTTCCCAAAGTTTCTGGGATTACGCCAATAGGTAGGAGCTTAACAACAAGGAAGTATTAATATTATGAAAGAAGAAATAATAAAAGCAATAGAAGAATTGAAAAAAGATAAGAGAAAGTTCGAGCAAGGAGTAGACTTTATAATAAACCTGAAAAAGTTCGACACTAAGAGAGAAAGTGTTAACACCACGATGGTAATGCCTAATAAGTTCAGGAAATACAAGATAGCCGCGTTCTTAAATAACAAGAGTACAATAGTAACTACAGTAACAAAAGCAGAATTCCCAAAATACGCGGATAAGAAAAAAGTTAAGAAGCTAATAAAAAACAATGATTATTTCATAGCAGCAGCAAACCTCATGCCAACAATAGCAACAACATTTGGTAAGTACTTAGGACCATCAGGGAAAATGCCAGCCCCAGGAAGAGGAATAATAGCCAGTGATGATGAAGCAAGCATTAAGAGAGAAATTGAAAAGTTTGAAGGATTAATAAGAATAAAAACTAAGGAATCAAGCATTAAGATACTAGTAGGAAAAGAAAATACTGAACCAGAAAAAGTAGCAGAAAATGCTGAAGCAATATATAAAACAGTACTGAATAACCTCCAAAGAGGAAAAGATAATATCAAGAGTGTCATGATAAAACTCACAATGAGTAAACCAATAAAGATAAACTACTAAAATGACACAGAAAAAAAGTTCCGTACCAAAAGAAAAGGTTGAGTTAGTAAAGAATTTAGGAAAGATTATTAATGAGAATAAAACATTCCTAATAGCATCAATAAGAAACCTACCAGGAGGACAATACCAAGCAATAAAGCATAAGTTAAGAGGACACGCAACAGTAAAGTTCCTTAAGAAAAACATCATGCTAAGAGGGATAGAAGGGTATGGAAAGAACATGAAACAGATAAATGATTATGTTAAGGAAGACTGCGCATTCTTATTCTCAAAAGAAGACCCCTTCAAACTATCAATGATACTTACAGACAACCAAACAGCAGCAAAAGCGAAAGTCGGACAAGTAGTTAATGAAGATGTAGTAGTACAAGAAGGACCAACAGACTTAACAGCAGGACCAGTAATAAGCGAATTTGGAGCATTAGGAATACCAATACAGATGGAAGAAGGAAAAATCCATATTAAGAAAGCTAAAACAATACTAAAAGCAGGAGATAAAGTAACACAAAAAGAAGCAGGAATAATGTCAAAATTAGACATAAAACCATTCAAAGTAGGATTTGAACCAGTAGCAGCTTATGATTCAGGAGAAGACAAGGTATTCACAAGCATTAAGATCGATAAAGAAAAAAACATTAACGAATTATTAGTAGCACATAGTAAAGCATTAGGACTAACAGTAAGTATTGCATACCCAACAAGAGGAAATATCGGATACTTATTAGCAAAAGCAGCAAGTCATGAAAAAGCATTAAGCTCATTATCATCAAAAACAGAAGAAAAAGTTGAGATAAAAGAAGAAGAATCACAAGGAGGAACACAATAATGGAGTATGTATACGGAGCTTTATTACTACACAAGTTAGGAAAGACTGTAGATGCAGGAGCTTTGATGAACGTTGTTAAAGCAGCAGGAGTTGAAGCTGACGAAAGCAAGGTTAGAGTATTAGTAGCAAGCCTTGACGGAGTAGACATTGACAAAGAATTAGAAAACGCATCATTAGCAGTAGCCGCAGGAGCAAGTGCAGAAGTAAAGGTCGAAGAAAAGAAAGAAGAACCAAAAGAAAAGAAAGAAGCAGCAGCAGAAGGATTATCAGCACTATTCGGATAAATTTTTATTATTTTAAATACCGAGCTGATAATCACTGCAATCATAATTCTAATTCTATAAACAAGCAGTAGCAATACTAATTTTTAAAAAGTGAACATTACTAGTAATCATGCCTGCGTGGCGCAATGGTACCGCAGCGGTCTCGAAGGTTCATTTAAGATGCGAGAGAACCGCGCCCTTACGGGCTTCCAGGTTCGATTCCTGGCGCAGGCGTAAATGAATAAGATAAGAATATTTTATGAATGGCTTATAGGAAAGAAGAAAGAAATAAAGAATTGATAAAAGAAAACCTTTCTTTGAAAGCAACTAAGAGTTTTTAAGACTATTGTTAAAGAAAGTAATCATTAAGGGATAATAATCATTATAAGAAAAAGTTTTCTAAATAAGTTTTGATGACACATCAAAAAAACGATAAAGAGAGGGGGAAAGAATATAGAGGATGGGATGCTAAAAATAACGGATACGAAGATAGAAAAACACTATGCTTATTATTAAGTATTGACTATGAAACCCTCGAGAAGAGAGGGAGAGTTAGAACATTAGAAATACCAAGGCTTGGATGGACCATTCATTACTGGGGAAATCTTAATAGAGCCTACGTTGCCGACAAAGCAAACGGGAGTACACCACTAAGAGACTCTAAAACTAGAAGAATTGTTGGTATCAGAATAGCAGAATAGTAAGGCTTTTAAGCATAACTTCACCAAGATATACTGTTAAGCCCGCATCGCATAAAGGTATTGCACCGGTCTTGAGAACCGGGCCCTTACGGGCCTCCCCGTTCGATTCGGGGTGCGGGCGTCTAATTTCGTTAAGTTAGTGGTTGGTCTTAATTGATTTGTAGTGTTTTTATTAAGATTATTTTAGTTTTATTGTTGATATTATGTCTTGATTTTTTCTTAAGAGATTAATTTGTGATAGTTTTAGATGTTTATCAGTAGGTCGTTTTCTTACAATTATT
>PFDC01000124.1:0-618 GCA_002763035.1 Candidatus Pacearchaeota archaeon CG10_big_fil_rev_8_21_14_0_10_35_13
CTATTACTTCTTCATAACTTGGTAGTTGTAAGAATCCTTCTGGTAGTTCCCTACTTCTAATGCTTGTTCCTTCTATTCCTTTAAGTTCTTCGTTATTCTTTATCCTCTTGGCTATCTCAAGAATTTGTTTTTCTCCGTATCCATAAACCAGTATGTCTGCTCTTGTGTCTTGAAGTATTGGTTTTCTTATCTTGTCATCCCAGTAGTCGTAATGTGCGAATCTTCTTAATGATGCTTCTACTCCTCCGAGTACAATTTTTGTGTTTTTGTAGTGTTCTTTTAGCCAGTTGCTGTAGACTATTACTGCTCTGTCTTGTACTTCTTTTGTGTATTTTAGTTTCTTATTTTCTTCTCTTGGTTTTTTTAGTGCAGTATAATTTCTTAGCATTGAGTCAATGCTTCCTGAGGTTATTCCGAAGAATAGTTTTGGTGTTCCTAAATTCTTTACATCACCACTTGTTTTTGGTGTTTCTATTATTCCTACTTTATAACCGTTCTTTTCTAAGATTCTCTTGATTATTGCTACTCCGCATAGTGGATGATCAAAGTATTTTTCTCCAGTAATTATTATTATATCGTATTCCATGATTAAAATATTATTATTGTTCTTTTAAGGGT
>PFDC01000124.1:637-2606 GCA_002763035.1 Candidatus Pacearchaeota archaeon CG10_big_fil_rev_8_21_14_0_10_35_13
GAAATAGAATTTTTTTAATTTAACTATCTCTGTAACTGCTGGTTTATCAAATATTCCTTTCTTATCAAATTCTTCCTTACTTTTTTCAGCAATCATTCTTTGTTCTTCGTTATAATAGAATATTGCTGAGCGGTATTGTGTTCCTACATCTAGTCCTTGTTGATCTTTTTGTGTGGGGTCATGAAGTCTCCAGTAATATTCTAATAATTCTTTATAACTTATTATCTCGGGGTCAAATACTGCTAGTACTGCTTCTGCATATCCTGTTTTTCCTGAGCTTACCTCCTTGTAAGTTGGGTTTTCTTTACCTCCTCCTGCATATCCTGAGGTTGTGCTAATCACTCCATCAATATTTCCTAATAGGTATTCTACACCCCAAAAACATCCTCCTGCAAATACTGCTTCTTCATAAGGGAATAATTCTTTATATTCTTCGTAACCTTTAGTTTCTAGTTCTTCATAAGGTATGAATTTTAGTGCTGCCGAATTTATACAGTATCTTTCTCCTCCTTTGTCTTTAGGACCATCAGAAAATACGTGTCCTAAGTGTGAATCCTCCGTTTTTACTTCTGTTCTTTCAGTTCCTAACTCTTTATCTTTTTTTCTAATTATTAGTGAATCATTTATTGGTTTAGTAAAGCTTGGCCATCCGGTTCCTGAGTCATACTTATCAAGACTTGAGAATAATGGTGCCTCTGTGTTGTAATCTACATATATTCCTGGCCTTTTCTCATCCCAATAATCATTATTAAATGGTTGTTCTGTTCCTCCTTCCTTTGTTACGTATTCATTAATATTTTCTTTCATTTTCTTTTGTGGGTTAATTATCAGTAGTACTATTACTATTATTAATATCACTATGGTAGTGGGATACAACAGGTTATTAGCCTCCATTGTTAACCATGGTTAACAACATTTATAAAAGTTCTGGTTGTATCTTATTTTATGGTCATTTCTCTTATACTGCTCCCTTTATATAGCCCTTGTTCCTTAGGTCTTTTATGGAATTCGAATCATTAGGGATTATTGATCTTATACTTAAGGCTTTGAAGAATGAGGGTTACTTAGTTCCTACTCCTATTCAGGTTCAGACTATTCCTTTATTGCTTGGTGGTAAGGATGTTGTTGGTATTGCTCAGACTGGTACTGGTAAGACTGCTGCTTTCGTTATTCCTATACTTCAGGGTTTGTATAAGGAGTTTTCTGGTGTTAAGGCTTCTACTCCTAAGGCTCTTGTCTTGGCTCCTACTAGGGAGTTAGCTTCTCAGATTTCTGAGAGTTTTAAGAGTTATGGTCGTTTTCTTAATTTTAAACAATTAGTAGTTTTTGGTGGTGTTTCTATAGGTCCTCAAATTAGGAGTCTTAGTCAGGGTATTGATATTCTTATTGCTACTCCTGGTCGTTTGCTTGATTTGATGAATCAGGGTAAGGTCAGTCTTGGTAGTGTTAAATTCCTTGTGTTGGATGAGGCTGATAGGATGCTCGATATGGGTTTTTCTAAGGATGTTTATAAGATTGTTTCTTCAATTCCTAAGTCTCGCGTATCATCATTTTTTTCTGCTACTATGTCTCGTGAGGTTTCTAGTCTTACTGATAGGTTCCTTAAGAGTCCCGTTAGTGTTGAGGTTTCTCCTCAGGCTACTCCTATTGAGCTTATTGAGCAGTGTGTATTCTTTGTTGATCAGGAGAATAAGTGCGAGTTATTGTTAGACTTAATTACTCAGCATAAGATGTCTAGGGTTCTAGTTTTTGTTGGTGCTAAATTTCGTGCTAATCGTATTGCTATGTTTCTTCGAAGAAATGGTATAGTTTCTGAGCCTATTCATAGTAATAAGTCTCAGTATCAGAGAACTAAGGCTCTTAGTGATTTTAAGAGTGGTAAGGTTCATGTTCTTGTTGCTACTGATATTGCTTCTCGTGGTATTGATGTTGATGATATTTCTCATGTTATTAATTATGATTTGCCTAA
>PFDC01000136.1:0-168 GCA_002763035.1 Candidatus Pacearchaeota archaeon CG10_big_fil_rev_8_21_14_0_10_35_13
TGTTAGCGGTAAGGATGATGAGTTGGCTTCTGTTGTTGAGAATATTATTCTTAATCAGCCTGTTCCTATAGGTACTGGGCTTCCAGGATTGTTAGTTAAGGTTACTGGTAGGCTTGCTGAGAATGATGTTAAGAGTGCTAATGTTTCTTTTGAGGACGGTAATATTCT
>PFDC01000136.1:179-831 GCA_002763035.1 Candidatus Pacearchaeota archaeon CG10_big_fil_rev_8_21_14_0_10_35_13
CTAATGATAAGCCTAAAGCTAGTGTTACTAAGAAGAAAGCCAAGAAGGTTTCTAAGAAGTAATTAACCACAATAGTCTTTTTATAGTCCATTTCTTATTTGTTTTTATGAGTCATAGTACTAGTCAGAATTTCATCCCTGCAACTCCTGAGATAGTTCATCAGAGTTATAGTGATAGAGTTGTTAGTGTTGTTTATGATGTGGGCAGAGGCCATGATACTAAGAGGTATGTTCTTGAAGTTCATGATATCGTTGTTAATGACAAAGATTTTAGTGGCGATGTCTGTTTTAGACATGCTGGTTTGTTTGGAAGATTATTAACCCCTAGCTATCATAGTGGTAATGTTATTATGATTCTTCGCGACCACCCAGGGGTTCTTAGGGCAACTCTTGGTAAAGGTTCTAATAATCCCCATCTTACTGATGAGAATCTTATTATTATAGGCCGGCCAATAATTTTCAATCTTGAGCAACGTCTTCCTAGTTGGCGCCCAGAGTATTACCATGCTATTAGGAAAAATCCGTCTAGATAATTCTTGTTAATAATACTTTTCCAAACAATGTATAGCCACCAGACATATGTCGTAGGTAATAACGTAATCTTTATCGAGGAAAGGATTATTTATCGGCTTTTCTGTTCTAAACATTAACTG
>PFDC01000136.1:854-2102 GCA_002763035.1 Candidatus Pacearchaeota archaeon CG10_big_fil_rev_8_21_14_0_10_35_13
TAAACATTAACTGATACGTAGACTTTTAGAAATTTGATGGTTATTAACGCTAAATAGTGATGATTTTCATATTTTTCTCACTAGCGACATATGTCTGTTGGGAGCACATACTTTTCCAAACAAGAACTTTTATATACTTGTTTTTTGTTTTCTTTCTAATGGGTGTTCCTCGTTTTAAAAATAAAAGTAAGAAGAATAAAGCTCCTGATAAGAAGCCTGGTAGTTTTGGTGATGTTCCTCAGACTGTTTCTCGTGCCCGTATTCCTCGTAATGGTGAGGTTATTGGTCGTGTTGAGCAAAGGTTTGGCGGTTCTAAGATGCTTGTTAAGTGTTCTGATGGTAAGGAACGTAATTGTCGTGTTCCTGGTCGTATGAGGAGGAAGTTGTGGTTGAGGGAAGGTGATATTATTCTTATTGAGCCTTGGGAGTTTGAGTCTGATTCTCGTGGAGATATCATTTTTAAGTATCGTCCTGCTGAAGTTGATTGGCTTGTTCGTAGCAATAATCTTGATAAGTCATTCATGGAAGAGTTTTAGTTTATCCTCTTATGTCAGCTAAGTTAAATCATTCTTCATCATCTCGTTCATTAAACATTTATATATCCTTTATTCTTTAAGATTCTATGGAAAGAATTTTTGTTAAGAATATCAATAATGTCTTGAATGTTATCTCTGAGCTTCGTAAGAAGCTTGGTGTTGGTTTGAAAGTCGTTAATAACTTTGTTACTATTACTGGTGAGGAAGTGAAAATTTATGATACTGTTCGTGTTCTTAAGGCTTTAGAGGTTGGTTTCCCTGCTAATACAGCATTATTATTATGTGATCCTGAATTTCTCTTTGAGACTATTAGTATTAAGAGTATTAGTCGTCGTAAGAACCTTAAGGAGGTTCGTGCTAGGATTATTGGTACTGAGGGTAAGACTAAGAGAACTATTGAAAGTATTAGTAATTGTTTTTTGAAGATTAAGGATAATTATGTTTTCATTATTGGTACTGCTGAGGAAGTCGTTGATGCTCATGCTGCTCTTGATAAGCTTATTCATGGTTCTAAACAGTCAAAGGTTTATTCTTATCTTGAGCGTTCTCGTAGGAAGTATAAGGATAACATCGGCCTTCTTGAAGACTTAGGTAATGATTCTGTTGATTAAACCCTCTAATGGGAACTTTTAAATACACTTTCTCAATCACCTATATATGCCCGAGTAGCTCAGTCGGTTAGAGCACATGGCTGTTAAGTATTATTAAAAAC
>PFDC01000164.1 GCA_002763035.1 Candidatus Pacearchaeota archaeon CG10_big_fil_rev_8_21_14_0_10_35_13
ATTCAGTTTCCTTTACTTCCTGGACCTTTTCATCAATTCACTCATTATCATCATGTTGAAGGTGCAGGTGAGGATTCTGATTGTGCTGATTCTAAGCTTTGTTTAAAGTATGGTCCTTATATTGATATTGGGCTTCCAACAATTGGTGATTTAAGTAGGAGTGGTGATAGTCCTTTAAAGCTTCGCTCGAAATCTATTAGGCATACTCTTGATGGTTTGAGTGAAGATAATGTCTTCTTCATGGGTACTTCTTTCCGTCCTTTGAGGATGAGACATGATGAGAAGACTGTTCGTCTTGATCCTCTACACGCAGAGGTTCTTGGATTCAAACTCTTTACTTATTCTGATAGGTATGCTAATATTGTTATTCCTAACGGGCAATTATTTACTAAGCTTGGTGATCCTGGATGGAGTGGTATCTCTCCGGTTGTTTCCGTTCCTTCAATGACTTCTAAGGGTTCTAATTATAAAGTTCGTGTTGGTAATGTTTCTTTTGTTAATAATCCTGAAGCCCCAGTTATTGCTTGGAGTCTTACTCCTTCATTCCTTCCTCCTGATGAGGGTGGTAGGGGTATGCCTGCTTCTTTATTGTATCGTGGTATTAGGCAACCTAATCATTGGAGTAAATGGAGGAAGAAGGCTTATGAGCTTGATGCTTATTTCAATGCTGCTCATTTAGGGGTTATTTCTGAGGCTGCTAAGAATCATAATACTCATGTTCCTTTTAATAATTCTCCTACTCCTTTTATCACTCAAAGACTTGCGAGACTTTATGAGGTTATTAGGAATAATGTTTTAGTTATTGATTCTCGTAAGCGTAAACCTCGTAAGCTTCATGAGGCTGAGACTTCAATACTCCTTATGAGGGCTGTTAAGGTTCTTGGTCATGATGAGACACTCTTCTGGGAGTATATCAATCGTGATCCTAGGTTTGTTGATTATTCTTGGTTCACTCCTGCTATTAATTCTGATAATTCTCGGCATAATGTTCTTGAGAAGTGATCAATAAAACCTCTTATGGGAACTTTTAAAAACTCCTCTTATCATTTATTCTTATGTGGACCTGTAGGCTAGTGGCAAACCCT
>PFDC01000086.1:0-1451 GCA_002763035.1 Candidatus Pacearchaeota archaeon CG10_big_fil_rev_8_21_14_0_10_35_13
AGTTTACCCTACTTTTTGGTCACTACGCCCAAAGCCCTTAATATTTTTTGTTGTTTTGGTTCAAGTGAAACATGAACACTCCATTCAAAACCACTTGAATTATCCCTTAAATTAATCTTATATCCATGCTTTAATGAACTTAAAGCATCAACAGCAGAGATCTTTAATTTCCTCAACTTAAAATTCATAAGAGAAAGAATCGCATAGGCTAAATAACAAATCTTTATGTGTCCTTCAATGTGATTATTTAGCCAGACCCTTATGGGTCTTAAATTTAAAATTCCTTTAATATGTTTGAAAGCTCTTTCAACCATATCCTTATCATAATAATTTTTGACAACTTCATCCGAAGAATATTTTGTATTATGATAGATTAAAGAGTATCCAATATCAAATCCGCTATCAAGATCTTTATTGAAGTTCAACTGTTTTTTTATTACTTCTAAAGATGGATTATAAACGGCAATTAATTTTCCATTCATATAATCGAATGTTCTTATGAAAACCTGGGTATTCTTTAGCTGAATTAAATTCTTTTTTGTATATATTTCATCTCTATCTATTTTTGATATGAAATCTTTAACAAGTGTTTGTGTTTTTCTTATACCTGCAATTATTTTGAATTTTAGATTCAGTGCTATCTCTAGATTTTCTAGAGATAACATCCCCCTGTCCATTATTATAGACGATATTCTTTTATTTTTTAGTTCCAAAGCCATATCTCTAAAAATATCTATACCCGAAAGATTTCCATGATATTTCTTATGAAAAATAGGAAATCCATTCTTAAAAGAAACAGCCAATCCAATCTGAATTAATTTGCTGATTTTCTTATCCTTTCCTTTCCTTCTTTTTATATTTACATTTGCGCCTGAGAAGTAGGTGTCAGTCACATCAATAATCGCAGATTCTTTAATGTTTTCATAAGATTCAAAAACTGAAAACATTTTTTCATTTATCTTCTCAAAATCTTCTTCATTTATATCTGTTAAAGATTCGTAAAGTTCCTTTACATTTGGAAGTTCTATACCAAGAACTTCAGGAATTTCAGTATATCTCATCCAATCTTCAAGTTTGTTTATGCTTCTCTTTTCCAATAGTTGCGAATAAGCCAAAGATAAAGCAGGTTTGTGTTGAACTTCTTTTAATTTTAATTCTTCAGCAATTTTATCAATTGATAGAATATCTAAACTTTGCTTTACATTCATTGCTTGAATATCGCTCGTTGCAACTTTCTTTACTGCTTTTCCATTTACTTCCCTACCAATATATTTTACAAATTTTTGTTTTATCTTACCATTCTCTCTTACATTTTTTACTTCAACAAGGTAAACCTTATCACCAACTTTTTTCTTTCTAATAAATGTCATTGTAGTTGACTATAATAGGCAACTACCCATATATAAGCTTTACGGTTTGTATTCGATAAAAGCGTAGTGACTAATTTTTAT
>PFDC01000086.1:1486-1628 GCA_002763035.1 Candidatus Pacearchaeota archaeon CG10_big_fil_rev_8_21_14_0_10_35_13
AATGATTGCAGGTCTTGTTATTGGGGGATTTTTCTTGTCCTCTAATATTACTGGTTTTGTTATTGGTAGTTTATCTAATAATTTTTCTAACATTCTTGGTGTAGGAATTCTTCTAACAGGTTTAGTATTAGGATTTCTTCTT
>PFDC01000086.1:1785-1943 GCA_002763035.1 Candidatus Pacearchaeota archaeon CG10_big_fil_rev_8_21_14_0_10_35_13
TGTTCCATGACGTCATCTCCGTGTTGATATCTCGCTATAAAGAATCTTTCTCTTACTTGTCCCCATTCTCTTGTTTCTGCTAGTAATAGGGCTTGAGATGATAGCCTTTCAGGGTACCTTTCTTCTTCTTCCCATACTATGCCGTTATGCCTGTAAGT
>PFDC01000086.1:1955-8349 GCA_002763035.1 Candidatus Pacearchaeota archaeon CG10_big_fil_rev_8_21_14_0_10_35_13
TGTTGTCATTTTGTTAGTATTTCTAGTATTCTTCCTGCTAGTTTTATTGTTTGTCCATCTCCTTCTTCTACTTCTACTAGGTCCACTGCCTTCAAACTTCTCTTCATGTTTATCTTTTTTATCATTGTTAATATTTCTTTACTTGTGAATCCTCCTGGTTCTTGGTAGTGTGTTCCTGGAGCAAATGCTGGGTCTATTACGTCTATGTCAATGCTTAGGTATAGGGGGTTTTTTCCTGCTAGTTCCATTATGCTTTCAGTGAATATTTCTTGGTCTTTTATGTTTTCCATCATCACATATCTTATTCCTTTATTCTTTAGCCATTCTTCTTCTTCTGGTTCTATTCTTCTTATTCCTGCTATTATTATGTTCTTAGTGTTCCATCCTTCTTCTATTAGTGCTCTTACCCATTCTTCGTGTGTTGGATTAGTCATGGGTTTCATCGCATCAGCATGTGCGTCTAGTACTATCATGTAACTTTCCTTGCCGTAATATTCAAGAAAGGCTTTTCCTGTAACGTAAGTCAGGCTGTGGTCTCCTCCGATAAATATTACTTTATCATTCTTTTCGTATGCTTCTTTTGAGTTTTCGTATACTAATTTTTCTTGTTCTTCTAAATTATCATTGTCTACGTGTATTTCTTCTATGTCCCATTCTCCTCCTCTTCCTGCTTCTGCGATTATTCCATTACTTGCGTTCCTTGTCTTCTTAGTATGCCCTAATCCGTTAATCATTGGTGTCTTAATAACTTGTATTTTTACCATCATTCTAACTCAACTATTAGTCTTGCTGTTCCTCCTTCTTCTCTTATTATCTCTTTTTTCTTAACTTTTAGTTCTTTATTGAACATTGGCATCCACAACACCAGGCTTTCGTATTCTCCTCCTTCTCCTGCAATGTTTATCCCATACTTTTCTTCTAATCTTTGTAAATCACTTAGTGTTCCTGGTTCATGTAACCTTCTTCCTAGCCATCTTTCGTCTAGTCCTTCCGCTCCTGTTCCTACAATTATTACTTCCCATCCTTCATCAATTATTTCTTGTAGTACTTCTTTTTGTGGTTTTTTCCATAGTGGGTTGTAACATTCTATTCCTTCTTCTTCAGCTATTTTTCCTATTCTGCTTGCTTGGTATACACTTTCTATGGCCCCGGTTACTATCCCTTCAACCCCATACTTCTCTATGGCTTCTTTTATTGCTTCTTTTAATTCTTTTAGTTCTTCTTCTTTTATTCCTTTAGTCTTTGTAGTTATTATTGGTATCCCTAGTGCTTCTGCTTGTTTTTTTGTTTGTGTGATTGCTGGTGTGTGGTACATATAACTTTCTTTATTCTCGCTTTCTATCGTTATCAAACATGCTATTTCGTCGCCTCTTCTTTTTGCGTATAGCATTGCTAGGTTTGAGTCTTTTCCTCCAGAGTATAATACTGCCATCTTCTTACCTCTAACTAATCTTTTCATCACTTCTTCTCTTACCTCTTCTATTGGTGGTTCTCCGTTAATTCTTATCACTCTTCCTTCCTTTTCGTATTCTTTGACCATTGGTTCTGTTTCTTCTCTGTAGATTCTTAATCGTTTCTTTATTGCTTCTGTTTTGTCGTCTTCTCTTATGATTAGTTTTCCTTCACTTCCACAATCATCACATATTCCTTCTTTCTTTGGAGGGTTTGTTTTTGTGTTATAAACTCTCTTGCACTTATTGCAGGTTCTTCTGTTGCTTATTCTTTCTATTACTATTTCTTCTCTTACTTCTATCACTATTATTTGTGATTTTTTTATTCCTATTTCTTCTAACATCTTTTTTTGTTCTTTATTTCTTGGTGTTCCGTCAAGTATGATTCCTTTCTTTGTTTCTTCTAGTTTCTTTCCTAATATTTCTTTTAGTATTTCTTCAGGCACTAGTTCTCCTCGATTAATTATTTCTTTAATCTTCTTTCCTTCTTCTGTTTCCTTCTTCTGTTTCTTCTCTTAACAGGTCTCCGGTGGTTATCACTTCCATTCCTAGTTCTTCTTTTATTCCTTCCGCTATTGTTCCTTTCCCGCTTCCTTGTGGCCCTATGATTATTATTGTTTTTCCCATTTTATTCGTTCGATAAGCATTTTTATAAATCCTTCTTTACTACTATTATCATGGGTTCTGCTAATGCTGGTCCGGAGTATGCGGCTGCTGAGAAGAAGTATTTTAATGCTGAGTCTTTGGACGATAAGATTGTCTGTCTTGATGATATGATTCGTACCTGCCCCAAGCATAAGTCTTCTGAGAAGATGCTTGCTGAGTTGAAGACTCGTAAGATTAAGCTCTTAGCGAAGCTTGATAAGCTTAAGAAGTCTGGTAAGTCTTCTCGTAAGGGTATTCGTAAGGATGGTCCTCAGGCTGTTCTTATAGGTTTTTCTAATTCTGGTAAGTCTTCTATTCTTAATGCTCTTTCTAATGCTTCTCCTCTTATTGCTAATTATAAGTTCTCTACTAAAGCTCCGGTTATTGGCACTCTTGATATTAATAATGTTAAGGTTCAGTTGATTGATCTTCCTGCTGTTGATTCTGAGTTTTTTGATAAGTCTTTGGCTAATACTGCTGATCTTCTTCTCTTAGTTGTTACTTCTTTTTCTGAGATTTCTCAGTTAGAGCCTTTTCTTGTTAATTCTTCTGGTAAGCGTCTTATTATTATGAATAAGTCTGATCTTCTTACCCTTGATGATCAGCGTAGGCTTGATTCTAAGCTTCGTACTAATAAGCTTAATTTCTTGTTTTTCTCTACTAAGGTTTTTGATCCTTCAGTGATTAATTCTTTGAAGTCTCGTATTCTTGAGCAGTTTGATATCATGAGAGTTTTTACTAAGGAGCCTTCTAAGAAGGAGCATTCTGGTATTCCTGTTATTATGAAGCCTGGTTCTACTGTTGAGGATATTGCTAATAAGATTCATAAGGGGCTTATTAGTGATATTAAGGAAATTCGTATTTGGGGTCCTTCTTCAAAGTTTTCTGGTCAGAAGGTTGGTCTCAAGCATGTCCTTAAGGATTTGGACGTTGTAGAATTCAAGACGAGATAAAATGATTAAAAAGTTATTCACTGTTCTTGCATTAGGTATTAGTATTTTAGTGTTTATTCTCTGTGCTCTTACTTCTAATATCAGCCTGTTAGATCTTGGTAGTTACCCCCAAGCTTAATAATTATCCTTATAGTATTAATTGCTGCTTCAATAATTATTGATATTCTTCCTCCTCCTTCAATGCTAGTTTAAGATGAGGTGGTGTATTCTCTTAATCGTTCTCTAACATATTCAGGATCATAACCTAAAGCATTGCAGATATTCACATAGGATAATGGATTATCCCCGCCTTTTCTTGAGACCCATTCTAAATTACTTCCTACAAGCCTTCTAGAGTTTTCAACTTCACTTATTAATCTTACCAATACTTCTGCCATAAGACGATTGACCCCTTTAAGATTTTTTAATGCAGCGTAGGCTTTTTGTGTCATCTTACTTCAACCACCTACTAATTAATAATATTATTACCACCCCTAATACAGTTATCATCGTTGCTGTTAAGAAGTCTGTTTGGAATTCTGCTGTGTTCTTTGTTACTACTGATGCTATTCCTCCGAAGAATGTTAGTATTGGTTCTCTCCATGCGTAGGCTATTAAGAATCCTATAGCTGCTGTTATTCCGAATCTTAGTTGTTTCTTGAACTCTTTAGTAAAGTTCTTCTTAATCTTTTTTATCTTCTTCTTAACTACCCATTCAGCTACTCTTTTCTTCATTTTTCTCTTCACCGCTTCTTTCTTTGTTGACATCATCATTAGCTATCTTGATTATTTATTAAATCTTTCCTATATTGTATGTTAAAGTAAATAAATCTTTTAATGACTAATAAACTAAAAATCTAATGGCAAATGAAGTTGTTAAGATAATTTTTGTTAATGATAATGACAGGGTTATTGGTTCTAAAAAAGGAAAGATTTAAACAAAGGGGGTATCTACCATGTTTCTAGTTTGGAAATTACTAATTCTAAAGAAGAAATCCTTTTGCCTAAGCACTATCATCATCCAAAAGCCCATAATCCTTCGATGTGAATTCTGCATTTGCAGGTACAGTTAACTTTGATAGGTCTTTATCGAAAATTCTCTCAGCATTTTTGTAAGCCCAACATGATTTCAATTCAGGATCAATGCATGATTCTAGAACAAGATTCCTTTCTTCATCGAGAGGTTTACCAAAAAGTTTAATCCAGGGATAATCAGAACCAAAGAGAATTCTACTCCGGATAGGAAAAGTCATAAAAATATAATCGACAAATTCCTCAAAAGAGAAATTTTCAGGAACATTTTTCAAAAAAGGGTATTTAGGGGATTCCTGTAGCCTCTGAGAAAACATATCTGAAAATATTGAGCTATCAACATAGATATTATCATATACACCAATTGTTCTCAGAAAACTGCCAGAAAACGCACCCAGATGAGCCGCGATGAACCTAACATGGGGGTACTTTCTAGCAAGGGGGGGTATCTGGTTTGGATCAGAGAAAATATCGGTCCCAGTATGTAAGAGTAGTACTGCACCAAGATCATCAAGGAAGTCCATGATCCTTCTTCCAGATAATTCTCCTATCTTTCTCTCGAGAGATCTAGCAATAAACTTAAAGCCACAGGGGCGTTCTAAACGTTCGCGGAAAGACTTTATTGCAGATAGATACTTAGGATCATCACTAGGATAAATTGCGAGAAATGGATAAAAACTTTGTGAGATTCCAGGATGAACATCTCTCATAAAATCTGTAAATCTAACAACCTTTTCATTTTCGTAAGAGAAAGGATCGTCAGAATTAGAAACTTGAAGATGAGACTGCGTTGGGAGTATTGACACAAAACCGGAGTATCTTTCAGAGAAATCAACAACAAGAGAGGCGGTTTCGACAATAGAACATGAAATATCTGAAGAATGAGAATCATGAATAGAGGCAAGATAAGGCGCATAATCAGTTAGATGAATTCCATGAACATCATAGAACTTTTGTTTTTTCATTTAAAACAAAGGGGATCTTCACCCCAGAGATCTTTATTAAAATACAAGGCTCTTGCCCTACACCCACCACAGAAGAATCTCAATTTGCAGTTGCCGCATTTCTCATTAAAGTCTCTTTTCAGTTGTTTGTCCAAAAATAAAGTTCGTTCTTTTGAATTAAAGATTTCTAAAAGGGAATTGTGATAAACATTACCGAAGTTTATCCTTAAGAATGAACATGGCTGAACATTGCCTAGAGGAGATACATACAACATATTCACACCAGCAGAACAACCTCCGATAACTTTTAAGCCAGCATATTTTTTTAGTAATTGCTCCTTTCTTGAATCTTCCAGAAATATTGAGATGGGGTCTTGACAATAGATTTTAGGTGATAAAAATTCTTCTTTCCTTTTTATAACGCTTCCCAGGAATTTTTTGTATTGGTCCTGGTTTAGTGAATACTCAAAATTCTTCCCGCTCCCTATAGGAATTACAGCACGAGTCATCAGATCATAAACACCTTTCTTTTTACACAATTCAACAACAGCATCAAATTCTTTATAATTAAAGTTAGTAGCAGTAAATTCTACATGAACTTTTAGACCATACTTCTTAAAAAGGTCCAGGTTTTTCATAACTTTATCAAAAGAGCCCTTTTTATTACGGAGTTTTTCATGACTACCCCTCAGACCATCAACACCAGTCCCTATATAATCCAAGCCTAAATCTTTTAATTTAGAAATCTTTTCTTCATCAAGTAGTAAAGAATTGCTTTGTACACGCGTAATCAGACCCAGAGATTTCGCTAGCCTAATTAGTTCAAAAATATCTGTTCTTAAAAACGGCTCTCCCCCAGAGAAAGTAACTGTCTTGACTCCTAGTTCTTTCGCTTTTACCAAAACTTTTTTTACAACATCAGAATCCAACTGAATAACATCTCGCAAATCTCCAGCCCTGCAGTGTATGCAACTTATATTACAAGAACTTAATAAGTCTATGAGCAAATAATCAATTTTAGGTAAAACCATATTCCAATAATAAACAAGAGTTTCTAATCATAAACACAAACAGATTCATTGACAATAACAACTCCAGATTCTACAAAAGTGTCTTTTGATGGAGTTAAAAACTCTGTTTGAACTGGCTCACGAATCTCATTTTCCATAAATAGGCGAGTATTATATACTATTTAAACATTTCTAGAGAAAAGCTCTGTCCGGATTGAATGGATTTCAATCTTGTAAAAAATAATTGTTTGATTATTTTTTGTGTTGATTTTAATTATTCTCTTAATATTGTATAATATAATGTTCCATCCAAATTCTCTTTCTCTCATAGGGTGATTTTTGCTTCTTAAATAATGAATTTGTGTTCTTTTTAGTACTGA
>PFDC01000135.1 GCA_002763035.1 Candidatus Pacearchaeota archaeon CG10_big_fil_rev_8_21_14_0_10_35_13
AATCCTTTCCTCGATAAAGATTACGTTATTACCTACGACATATGTCTGGTGGCTATACACTAAAAGAGAAAAATGAACAAAAATAATCCTATCTTATATCAATCATTATTCCTGACACAAATAACCCCAAGAACCAAAAGCCTCATGGAAAAAAAGAAAAGAAAAATAATAATCCTACTTAAGCTTGAAAGTAACACCTACCTGAGCATTAACCTCCCTACTACTAGGAACAATATCAGTACCATCAGCAACTACTCTCGCTTCAGCACCATTATCAGAAACACTCTTAGAAGGACTAGACTCATAAGCAAGCCAAGGACGATAACTAAAATCATTAGCCGAAACACTAACGATGTCACCAACACTCTTACCAAGACCCTCAGCAACAGCATCAGCCTTATTCCTAGCATCCTGCGAAGCCAACCTTAAAGCATCAGCCTTCAAAGAATTCCTAAGCTTATCACTCAACTCGAAACTGATGTAGTTAACCAACGCACCAGCATCAATACCCGCATCAACAGCATCGCCAACCATTTCGTACTGACTAGAATCAAGTACTAACTTAACATTATGATTAACCTTATAACCTAAAAGTTTACGAGTACCATCCTTACCCCAAGAATAATCTTCATAGACATTGAAGTTCTCAGTAGTAATATTCTTCTTATCAAAACCTGCACTTACGAGATTACTAATAAGCTCATCAACAATAAGAGAATTCTCATCCTTAGCAGTAACTGCATCAGAAGCATTAGTCTCAACAGCGAAATAAACAGTGATTAAATCAGGATTAGCACTAACAGTCGCAGAACCATCAATATTCAAAGTATCCTTATAATCATCATAAGGAGCATTAAGAGAATTAATAGCCAAGACTACAAGCACTACTACAGTAATAGTAATAATTAAAGTAATTTGTACACCTTTATCAATCTTCATAAATTCATAACCTCCTTATAATTATTAATAATCATACTCTCCTCCAATTAATTATTAAGAACACTAACAAAACAAAAATTCCCCCGATAAGGAACCAAGACCATGAAGGAATACTAGTAAAGAAATTACTATAATTAACCACTTCTAAAGACCTTGAAGCCGGTTCAGTAGCCAACATTAAACCCTCACCGCTATCAAAAGCATTTTCAACACTAACATTAGGGGATGATAACAACTTTACTATTAACGAACCAACACCAAGAATTCCTAAAGTAATTATAGAACTAAAGAACTTCTTATTACTCTTAGGAGTAATCATTATAGACTTATTAGAAACCTTATAGTAAGGAACTTTCTTACCCTTAGCACTCCAAAAAAAGTTCTTAGTCCTAACAATAATCCCCACCTCCAAAAGCTTCTTAATATTATAACCAACAGTATTCAATGGCTTATTAACAGCCTTAGAAATCTCAGACTCAGAAGCTTCCTTAACCTCAGAAAGATAATCAACAATTAACTTACTAGACTTATTACCAAGAACTTCCGCTAACTTAGAAGCACGAGGATCATCCAACGAAAACACTAAGTATTTATTACTCATCTACAACCTCCGGCGGGTTCTAGGAGTCCAGCAACCATTATGAATTTCATAAAATACCCAAGATAAAATAGTATATAAATTAATTGAAGAGTTCAAAGACGATAGAAGCTATTCCCTCTTACGATTATTAACCGGAACATACTTCTCATGGCCATCACGAAAACGAACACGCATACCCTCAGTTCTAGGATCATAATCAATTCTAATAATATTATCAGGGCTTTCACGATACTTCAATCGATCACTATAATCATCAAAAGAAACTCTATCATTCACCATCTATGAATGATTTAAGAAGAACTAGTTAATAAATCTTACTTTTTCAAACTCTCAAGATACTTCTCAGTACGAATAGCAGACATACAACCCATAGCGCTTGCAGTAATTGCTTGACGATAATAATAATCCTGA
>PFDC01000168.1:0-1164 GCA_002763035.1 Candidatus Pacearchaeota archaeon CG10_big_fil_rev_8_21_14_0_10_35_13
TAAGAAGTCGTTATGTACAAGCAAGAGAAGAATTCTTCATAAAAGAAGGATTCTACAGATTTGACACACCAATACTTCAACCAACACAAAGCGAAGGAGGAAGCACAGTATTTGAAGTAAAATATTATGATAAGAAAACATACCTAGCACAAACATGGCAATTATACGGGGAAGCAGCAATTTTTGCACTGGAAAAAGTATACAATATGGGACCAACTTTTAGAGCAGAAAAAAGCAATACCTCAAGGCACTTATCAGAATTCTGGATGGCAGAAACAGAAGTAGCATGGTGGAAACTAAAAGAAATTTCAGAGTTTGCAAAGAAAGAACTAAAATACTGCATATCAACTGTTGCGAAAGAATGTGCAGGAGAATTCAAGATATTAGAAGTAGACCCAAAAAAACTCTTAGAAATGACTAAGAAAGAATGGCCAACAATAAAGTATCGTGAAGCGATAAAGATGCTTAAAGAAAAGGATGGGATGAACATAGAATTCGGTAAGGATTTAAGAACAATTGAAGAACAAAAAATCTCGCAACACTTTGACACGCCGGTAGTGGTGACTAACTATCCTAGAGAAATAATGGCTTTTTATAAGCCCCAAGATCCTGAGAATCCTGATGAAGCATTATGTTTTGATATGTTAGCACCAGAATGTGGCCTGGAAATAGTTGGTGGTAGTGAAAGAAGTATTGACGTGAAAGAAATAGAAGAGAATCTTAAAAGAGACGGAGAAGACCCAGAGAATTATCAATTCTACTTTGATTTAAGAAAGTACGGAAGTGTGCCTCATTCAGGATACGGAGTAGGTATTGAAAGAGTTATAGTATGGATTTGCGGGCTAGAATCAATAAAAGACGCAATAGGATTCCCCAGAACAATGACAAGATGGAAGCCTTAATCACTTCTTTTTATAACCAAACTTCTTATCATAATCTGGATGGTCTATGATATCTAGTACGAAACAGAATATTTCTATCTGATCACCTTTGACTGTATAAAGCATCCTCCAAAATTGTGATAGCTCCACTCTGAAAAGATTAGAAGCATGATACTTTTCTAGATATTCTCTAGGGATTAATTCTTTCTTAACATTATCACCATAAAAAGGGTTGTTCTTAATGAAACCAATCTTCTGCCTTATAGAACTAAGCAATTGTATC
>PFDC01000168.1:1349-1699 GCA_002763035.1 Candidatus Pacearchaeota archaeon CG10_big_fil_rev_8_21_14_0_10_35_13
AGTCCCAATAATTATTTTACCGCTAAATTGGAGATAATCAAGGATGAGGAGGAGAGTATTATGCATCACCTTCTTAGGGAGGCGTCTTTTCAGTTCAGCGATAGTAGTAATCTCACCAGCATTCCTTAAAACCTGCTCCACCATAAGAACCGTATTCAGGGTTGGTGAGTGTTCAATTCTTTTAACCATTTTTAAGTTATTCTTATTCATCTTTGATATAAGTATATGTCTATTAGATGTATTTAAATGTTTCTATGATTTTTGTTTATGAGCACAGACATTCTTAGAACTGAAAGGGTAACCGTGTAGATTTGCAGATTAGAAACAATAAAAGACGCAATAGGATTCCT
>PFDC01000078.1:0-1111 GCA_002763035.1 Candidatus Pacearchaeota archaeon CG10_big_fil_rev_8_21_14_0_10_35_13
AACCGTCTCTCTCGTTCGCTAAGTCTCTTTAACTTTCTTCGAGCTGAACGAGTGCCACAAGATTGCAACCTTCTACGCAGGTATGAATATTTTCGTTTAATAGTTCGCAATTTATTAGATTTAACAAAAAAACCATTACTCATAACAGCAAAGTTCTTCAAACCCAAATCAATGCCTAAAACAGCATTGTTATCAACAGGGGAAACTCTATCTCCTTCAACAATAACTTTCAGAAGAAAATGACCTTTCTTATAACCAAGGGTTAAACCCTTAACCTTCCAAGAGAAATATTTAGAAAAATAAGAAGGAATATCAAGATTAAACTTCTTTCTTCCATCAATGGTAGTTATACTTAACTGACCAGATTCTAAAAAAACCTTACAGGTACGAAGATCAAAACGAATAGAAGAATACTTTTTCTTTAAAGTATGTGGTTGAGATTTATTACTACGAAGAATCTCAACAGCATTATCACGAGCACATTGAATCAAAGCAGAAGAGAAGGAAGGATACTTATCTCGAATATATTTATACAAAGATTGATGAAGCAAAGATTTAGAAAGAGAACGCAATTCTAAAGATTTCTGGATATGTAAATTACAAATATCATTATATAACAAGATAGTATTCACTAAAGATTTATTGAAAGGAAGGGATAAACTAATAACTCGTTGCATAACAAAATAGAACAAAAAAAATTATATAAACCTCACGCACACATCTGTCCTGTCCGAGGTGAAAAAGGTTGTATAACAAAACAAAACAGCAGATTATACGACATACCGGAGCAGAGCTCCGGGGTATTCAACCCATCCAGAAATAAATAGTTTGTAATCTATAGTCAAAATGGACTTTATGAGCAACATCTTTTAGAAGATATACATAAAATTACCCCTATCCTATCACTCTTTCTTAATCACAAGAGTGTTTATAATAAATTCTTCCAAACTACTCTATATGGAAAAAATAATGAACAATATTAGAACTGTTCCAAACTTTCCAAAAACAGGTATTATGTTTAAAGACATAACTCCTCTGCTTGCAGATCCTCAAGGAATGCAAGATGTTATCAAATACTTCACAATCAGATACAAAGGTCGACCTATCGACA
>PFDC01000078.1:1136-1278 GCA_002763035.1 Candidatus Pacearchaeota archaeon CG10_big_fil_rev_8_21_14_0_10_35_13
TTTCATCTTTGGAGCAATATTAGCTTATCAATTAAACAAACCTTTCGTTATAATCCGAAAACCTAACAAATTACCAGCAGAAAAAGAAAGCATAGAATATTCCTTAGAATATGGGACAGACATTTTAGAAATACATAAAGAT
>PFDC01000129.1 GCA_002763035.1 Candidatus Pacearchaeota archaeon CG10_big_fil_rev_8_21_14_0_10_35_13
GCCAGCAGTTCCTTCTTGAATATTACAATTGGTAATAGTAATATTATCAAAACCATCAGTATTATTTATTCCATAACCTAATACATCCATGTCTGAATAATTAACATAAAATCCATCACAATCTAAAGTTAAGTCTGAGGCATTAATCACAAAACAGGTAGAATCATTTGTAACATTGGCTGTAAGAGTTAAGTCTGCATTAACATAACCACAAGAAGTTGCTGTGGCATCAACAGCATCAGTAGCAGAAACAAAACCAGCGAACAAAATTAAACATAATGCAAACAATGTAATCTTTTTCATAATAATCACCCTTTTTTGATTTTAATTTGTTAAAGAACATAGTTCTGGTTTATAAATATTTCCAACACAAAGGCTTAGTAGAAAGTCTCTCTGATTCTAACACCTAAGTTGTAGGCTATCATTCTCATGTATATTTCTGCTCGTTGTGTACGAGCAGTTAAACTACGAACGTGGTTTCCAAATAGTCTTTTCAATGCTGAGAATAGACATTCCACTAAATTTCTCTGCCAGTATTGAGTATAATCAAAGCAATCTTTAAGCTGTTTTCTTAACTGCCCTTTAGCCCAGTTTTTCTTAACTGGGATAATGCTAAATATCCCTTGATCTCTTAAATTGCGATGGAGTTTCTCAGAATCATATAACTTATCCATAAGAATAAGTTCAATGACTTGAGGGGATAAGTCAATAAGATACTGAACATCTGGGACTTCACCATGCTTTTTAGCATGGTGTCTCACAGAGACAAACTTACGACGACGAACATCCACCATCGCATTGATATAAACAGGGACAGATGTAATCTCTTTTCTGTCTATCCGTTTAAGATAATGAGCACTAGGATTACTTCTTTGTAAGCTTGTTCCATCAATTGCAGCAACATCTATTGGATGTTCGATAGTACAAGCAAGAAGTTCTTGCCAAATGGCAAGAGGAAGTCTTGCTCTACACTTTTGAAGTGTAGTCCAATGTAGATCAATATCATAAAATTCATTTAAGAAATTAGATGCACGTCTATAACTAAGCCTAAATACTTCTTTAATAAGAAGTCCTAAAGCTAATTTCCAGAACGGAAATGTTTTTGGACCAAAGTTATGAAGCCACTTTGGTAATTCAGCACGTTTAATTAAACGCTTAAGTTTATTAATCAGTCTTTTCTCTTTTTTCATGGTGGAGCTATATCTCCACCCTGTCCCCCAGCAGGGTATTTGCTGGGAGGACAGTATTTTACTTAAGACTTTCTACTAAGCCTACCCAAATATTTTTTC
>PFDC01000161.1:0-6841 GCA_002763035.1 Candidatus Pacearchaeota archaeon CG10_big_fil_rev_8_21_14_0_10_35_13
TACGTCAACGTCAGGGTTTCCTCCGAGTTTTCTGTGTTCTTCTACTGTTGCTTGTCCTCCGCTAAATGCGTACTTATTAATTTTTTTCCTTACTTCTTCTGGAGTGTCTGTCATTGAGATGTAAGAGGTTTCATCACTGCTTGACATCTTACCCCCTTCTTTTAATCCTGGTAAGAATAAGTGGTAAGTAGAGCTTATTTGAGAAAATTTATGATCTTTATTTCTCATTGCCATGCCTCTTGCTATTCTTATGTGAGGGTCTTGGTCTACCCCTACAGGGATAAATACTGGCTTCCCTTCATCAAATTCTGGTAGTTGTGAATGAAACATATCGGCTGCTTGTATTAATGAAGCATTCATCTTTCCAGGACTTATTTCTCCATAAACTCCTTTAAATTCATTAAACGTAGCGTACCTTGAAAAGTTTGATGCTAACCTATAATAAGCATTACTCTTTTTTGCATCATTGCTTCTTTCACTTTGGAAATAAAAGTCTACGTCTTCCGGTTTTAATCCTAGCGCAATATAATTAAGCAAGTATTGGTCAATGGCTATCTTTCTTAATTCCCCTAATGGTTTCTTTCTTACATTATAAGCTTCTAAGTCAGCAACTGCAATGTAAAGTTTTACCCCTAGTTTTTGGTAGAATATCATTTGTTGAGCCAATAACATATGCCCTAAATGGAAGACCCCCGAGGGCATTAATCCCGTCATTAATACAACTTTCTTTTTTTTCTTAATAGCTTCTAAAATCTTCTGAAAGTCTCTATGAGCAAAAATGACTTTTCTTCTAAACAAGACGTTTTTGTTAAAGACTTCCGGTAGTGACTTTATGGGCTCTAGCCCGAATTCTTTTATTAGTTTCTCGTAATCAATTTTTCCTTCTACTTCCCATGGTGTTACGTTCATACCTTCTTTTTTCATTATTATTCTAACAACCTTTTATTTTTAAACTCTTTCCTTAGAATATTCTAGACTTATCACTTACCTATATAATAGTTTATTGTTACAATAAGATTTATATATGTATTCCAGTTAGTTTTATTATGATTAATAAAATGAGGTATTCATTCTTTAGTATGCTACTACTATCAATGTTATTAATCGTTAGCATTTCTTCATTTGTTAGTGCAGAAATATTTCTTGAACAGCCATCTAGTGTTTATAATCTTGGTGATGATTTTTCCGTCGATGCGAGGGTTAGTGAAATAATTGATGGATACTTTAGTATGGAACTTATTTGTGGGCAGGATAAGGTATTATTAGTTAGGGATATTCTTTCTTCTACAATTATTCATAAGGAATTAACTCTTACTAAGGCTTACATCGATAGTCTTATTGGTCAGTGTTCGTTATTGGCAAGTTATGGTGAGAGTCTTAGTCAGTCTCAAAGTTTTACTATTACTAAAAAAGTTGATGCTTACGCAGAGCTTGATAAGAAGGAATTTCTTCCTAGTGAGAGTATGGGAGTTTATGTAGAAGCTCATAAGGCTAATGGTGATGCTCTTGAGGGTTTTTCTGAGATTTCTTTCTTAGAAGCTAATGTTTCATTGACAAAAGTTGTTAAGGGTGGTGTTTTAAGCACTAATCTTACTATCCCTTATAATATGCCTGCTGGCACTTATTCTTTGAAAATTTGGGTTTATGAAAAGGATAAGCAGGGGGGTATTACTAATGAGGCTTCTTTAGAGAAGAATTTTGTTGTTAGACAAGAAGCCCGTAATGTTGAGATTGCAATTTCTGATCAGGAAGCAACTCCGGGCAATGATTACGTTTTCAAAATTCTTGTTTATGATCAATCTAATAGTTCTATGGAAACAGAAGTGAAGTATTCCTTGTATAATAACGTTAGTCTTGTTGAGCAAAAGCTTGTTAATTCTGATGAGAGCATCAGCATTAAAGTTCCTCGTAATGAGTCTCCTGGTTACAGGAACATCCTAGCAGAAGTCAGTGGTCTTAGTGCTAAGAGGTCTTTTTATATTCCTGAAGTTCAGAAGGCTGAGTTCTCAATTTTTAATTCTACTCTTAATGCTGTGAATATTGGTAATGTTCCTTATAAGAAGAGTGTTGAAGTATCAATTGGTAATACTTCTAAAGTTGTTGATGTTAATATGCCTGTTGGTGGTTCTTCAAAGTTCAGCCTTCATGCTCCTGAGGGTACTTATGATATTAAGGTTAGTGGTGGTAATGAAGACTTTACTGCTTCTGGTGTTTTACTAACTGGCAGGTCAATAGCAGTTTCTGATTATGATGATAGTCCTGGAATTATCGGTGGTTATCCTCTTGTTTGGTTATTCCTTATTGGTATTCTTGGTATGTTCATCTTTGGTCTTTCTCGTAGTATGGGTATGAAGAAGTTCTTTGCTAGAATGCCTCGTTTTAGGAGTAAGAAGGAGTTGCATAATGATTCCATCGGTGATAATTCTAAAGTTATTGTTGGTTCTAAGAAGGCTTCTGAAATTCTTATTCCTGAGATTAATGTTCTTGAGGCTGAACACTCTTTAGTTCTCCGTGGTCAGAAGCAGGACTCTACGATTATCTCATTAAACATTAAGAATAAGAAGGGGCTTAAATCTGATGGTCCTTCTGTTGAGACTCTCGGTAAGATTCTTGAATTAATGCGTTCTTCTAAGGGTGTTAGTTATACTAGTGGTAATTATCTTTTTGGTTTGTTTGTTCCTTCAATTACTAAGACTTTCAAGAATGATCTGAATGCTATTAGAATTAGTGAGGAGATTAAGAATGTTCTTGATGATCACAACAACAAGTTCTCTGAGAAGATCGTTTATGGTATTGGTATTAATAATGGTGATATCATCTCAAACGTTGATAAGGCTTCAAAAAAGCTTCAGTTTACTGGTGTCGGTAATACTATTCCTTTGTCTAAAAAAGTTGCTGACACCTCTGCTAATCACGATGGTACATTATTCATTTCTGAGAACACTCATAAGAAGACCATGAGTGTTGTTAAGACTAAGAATGTTAAGATTACTGATGATTTCATGGTTTATTCTATTAGCAGTATTATTGAGCGTGAACAACATAGCAAGTTCATTAATGATTTCTTACGTAGACAAAAGGAAGAAAAGTAGTTAGTTAGTTATTATTCTTACTCTATCTTCGTCTTCTAATACATGGGCCATTCCCACTTTTTGTTCTGGGAACTTCGCACTTTTTCCGTTAATCACTGCTTCTTTGAATTCTTCTAATAAGTCTTTGTGTATAGTTCTTACTAAGTCTTTGATTGTTGATTCTTTCTCTAGTATCATTGGTTCTTTTGTTCTTTCAGTATAGACTCTTATTAGTTTTGTTTCTTTCCAAATTCTTCCTTTTAGTTCTTCTATTCCTTCACCGGTTATTGTTGATATCAGGATTAGGTCATTGAACTTCTTTCTCAGTTTTTCTGCGTTATTCTTTGCTCTTGGTGAGTCTATCTTGTTTCCTATGAAGATTATTGGTTTTTTTATTTCTGCTTTTTTCAGTTCTTCATAAACCTTTTCTGCTCTTGAGTAATCACTAATTAGGTCAATCATGAATAGTACTCCGTCAGTGTTCTTTACTATTCCTATGAGTCTTTTTCCTCCACCTGCGTCTTCTGTTGCTCCTTCTATCAATCCTGGTAAGTCTACTATTTGTATTAGTGCCCCGTTTAGTCTTATTACTGCAGGTATTGGTTTTAGTGTCGTGAATTCGTACTCCGCGACTTTTATGTTCATTCCTGAAAGTTTTGCTAGTAAGGAGCTCTTTCCTGAACTTGGTGCTCCTACTAGGCAGAACTGCCTATGCCCTTGCCTTTCTACACCTAACCAATCTTGATATTTGATGTTAGCCCTGCTCTTAGTCTTCTTTACGTCTTCAAGCAATAACTTCTTCATCATCCTGTAGTCTCCGTTTTTGTATCCTGGTAGCTCGGCTAGTATCTTTCTTATTTCGTTAATCCTTGCTCTTCCTTCGAGCCCGATTAATCTTTCTCTAATTTTTCTTTTCTGTACGTCTGGTGGTAATGCCATTTTTGTTTCCTCAATGATTTAATTAGAATTCTGTTACAAAGAGTAATAATAAATTCAGAATTCTTTGATAGTTGCCCCCTCAAGATGAGGATTTTATGACAAGTTTAATTGGTTGAATATGGAGACCAGTCTAGAAATAAACATTTCCCTGATAGTTTTTATCTCGTTATTCATATTGGTGTTATAATTCTAAGATTTTTAAATCTTTCCAATTCATCTTGTTATGATTTCTATACCATCTCGGTGTTTTAGTACGTGTTCTTTACCGATTATTTGTTTTGTTCTTACGTCTATTGCTTTTATGAAGTTGTCTCCTAAGTCTGTGTGTAGTTTGTATGCGAAGTCTAAAGCTGTTGATCCTTCTGGTAGGAAGTAGCAGTCTGGTAGTACGTTTCCTTTACTGTCCTCGAGTTTTTTTGTTCCTGCAGGGAATATTGCTATGTACTTCAGCATTTCTAGTACTACCTTATTAATTATTTCTTGTACTCCAGTGCTTCCGTACTTTTCTAGAACATTTTCTTTTATGAATTCTAAGGCTTGTTTTTGTTTATCATTTATTTTCTCGCTGATTATTTCATAGTTCTTCTCTCCTGGTAAGTACTTGATTATCCCTTCTTTTGTCGCCATTCTTAACATTAATTCTCCTTCTGCAGAGCAGGGTATTATTACATATTCTGGGAATTTCTCAATTGCCCTTTTTAGGTTTTCTTCGGATTTTTGTTGGTCCATCTTATTAGCTGCTATTATCATTGGTTTTGTTATCATTCTTAGCATTCCTGCGAAGTTTGTTAGTTGTTCGTCATTCCAGGTTGTTGGTCTTTCTGGGTTATAACCTGTTTTTCTTATCACAATTTTTACATCTTCTTCTGTTACTTTCAGTCCTGAGAATTGTTTTGCTACTGCTTCTGCAAAGTTGTCCTTTACCATTTCTGTGGTTCTTGCGAATACTTTCCATACTTTTTTTAGTATTCCTGCGTACCATAAGTCTAATTCTCTTATTAAGAATTCAATGCTCTTGCAAGGGTCGTACTCTTCTTTTGTTGGTTTTCCTTCTTCGTTTGTTTGTCCTGACATATCAACTATTTGTATGAATGCGTCTGCTTGTCTTAAGTCGTCGAGGAATTGGTTTCCTAACCCTTTATTTTCGCTAGCTCCTGGCACTAGTCCTGCTACGTCAAGCATTTCTACTGGTACGAATCTCCATCCGTCAATGCATACTCCTTCTCGGGGGTTGCATTGTCTTGGTGGTGTGAACTCTTTATCAATGCATCTTATCTTCACATAACCGATCCCATGGTTTGGTTTTATCGTCGCGAAGGGGTAATTTGCTATTAGTGCTTCTGCTAAGGTTGCTGATTTGAAGAATGTGCTCTTCCCTACGTTTGGTGCTCCCACTAGTCCTATTAGCATTGTTCTCTTAAGAATTAGGGGTTTTTAATACTTATTTCTTACTTTTCACCATGCTTTTTAATTAAAGCTCCCTAATATTTTTTCTAACTCTGGCACTTCTACTTCTTCAGGATTTATCTTCACACCATTCTTTTCCCAGTAACTATCACTCAAGACTTCTCTTGATACCAGGGTCATTTCCCTCAGGTCTTCTTCAGTTATTATTCCTAATTCTCTAAGTTTTTCAAGCATCACAATTTCTGTTTTTATTCTCCTGATTGTTGCTCTTGCAGCATCGTAGCCTAAGTCTTCTGTTAGTATACCCATTTTTTCTTCGTGGGTAAGGTTTTCCCTTGCCATCCTTTCTTTTAATTTTTTGAGTTTGTCTTCACCCTTAGTTGCTCTTGCAACTTCACAACTTCGGTAAATCACTTCACTTAGCTTGTCTATTAGCCCTTGGGGAACTTCTGCTCGTTTAAAGCCATTAATCACATCAAGATAATGAAATATTTCCCCCTCTTCTGGCTGAAGGTTTTTTGGTAGTTCTTCTCCGTGGTCTCTGAAGTACATATCTTTGTACTTTATTAAAGATTCGGAGGTTATTCTGTCAGTTATTTCTTTTTCCTTCCTTTCTTCTTCTGCAACTTTCTCGTTGAGTATTCTTTCTATTTCTTCCATTACTCTTGTTGATGGTTGAACAATGCTGATTATCATAGCACTTACTTTTGTTGTGTCCCTTACGATTATCAGGATGATTATTTATGATGGTTATTGGTGTGATGCTTATCTTTTTCTTCTTAGGACTAATGGTTTCGTTTATGTCACAATAACCTTTATATATGTCTTCTTAGTATTCTTTTTATTGAGCTATGAGCCTGTAGCTCAGCCCGGTTAGAGCACTGGTCTTATATGACGGCGAACCGTTAAGGGGTTTGTTTATGAGTAAGTTCTTTCTTACTTATTCCGTGCTGAGAAAGCCAGGGGTCCCCGGTTCAAATCCGGGCAGGCTCATTTATTTTTTTTGCCTGCTTCTTTGGTTGCAGGAACTAATAGAAACCCGCTGGTGGTTTGTATGCAGGCTCATTTATTTTTTTTGCCTGCTTTTTTGGTTGCAGGAACTAATAGAAACCCGCTGGTGGTTGTATATCACGAAGTGTTGGTTGCAGGACTCATAGAACCCGCTGGGGGTTGTATGCAGGCTCATACTATTCACCACATGATTTTTGACTCCTACGGTTGTTCTTTGGAACTAATAGAAACCTTTTTTCTTAAGAAAGGTTTGTATGCAGGCTCATCCTATTCCCTACATGCTTCTTGTTCTGATTATAATGATTTGTTTCCATAACATTTTTATACTAGCTGAGACTTTTCTTTTAATGCCTAAAGAAAAGAAAAAGAAGATTAGTGAGTCGTTAGCTATTGTTTCATTAATTCTTAATATT
>PFDC01000161.1:6850-7495 GCA_002763035.1 Candidatus Pacearchaeota archaeon CG10_big_fil_rev_8_21_14_0_10_35_13
GATTAGTGAGTCGTTAGCTATTGTTTCATTAATTCTTAATATTCTTGTACTTCCAGGTCTTGGTAGTATTATCGGTGGTAAGACTAAAGAGGGTGTTTGGCAGATAGTATTGGTTATTGGAGGCTTTTTTATTGGTTTATTATTGACTATTACAATTATCGGAGCGATTATCGGTCTTCCTTTAATGTTCCTTGCACCTCTTGCTGGTTGGATTTGGGGTATCGTTACAGGTATTGGATTGATTAAGGAATCTAATTAGTAATTCTAAAGAAAGGTTTTTATACTAGTTTGTTCTTTATCTTTTATGGCTAAAAAGAAGGGTGGTAAAAATAATTCTAAGAGGTTAGTTGTTAATGATGATTCTAGAATTTTTGCTTTCGTTATTACATTTCTTAGTATCGTCGGTTTTATTATTGCATTACTTTTTAAACGTGATGATAAATACATTATGCATTATGCTAAGCAGAGTTTATTAGTATTCTTTGCCTTCGTTGTTGCTGGTGCTTCTGCACTTGTTCCATTCATTGGTTGGTTGGCTTACCCTGTGCTCTACGTTATTAGTGTTGCTTTATGGATTGTTTCTTGGGTCTTTGCTCTTAGTGGAGAACTAAAAGTTGTTCCATTAATTGGTAAGTATGGTAATAG
>PFDC01000056.1:0-10806 GCA_002763035.1 Candidatus Pacearchaeota archaeon CG10_big_fil_rev_8_21_14_0_10_35_13
TGTTACGAACAGAAGACTCAAAATTATCCATTAATGAATCAAGCATTTCATGGCTCTTAAGCATCATTTTTGATAACATAAAATATCACCTAACCAGAGAGCTGAGGGTATTATTAAATCTTCTTCCTTCTAAGAAGATTAGCATTAGTAACAACAGTAATGCTAGAAAGAGCCATTGCAATCTCAGCAATAACCGGATGGAGAACACCAGCAACTGCTAAGGGAATAGCAATGACATTATAAGCGAAAGCCCAAAACAAGTTCTGCTTAATCTTTCTGAAAGTAGCCTTAGAAAGGTTAATAGCATGAACAACACCCATCAAGGAACTATTAGCAAGGACTATATCACCAGACTCAATAGCAATATCAGTACCAGAACCCATGGCAATACCAACATTACTCTGCTTTAACGCAGGAGCATCATTAATACCATCACCAATGAAGGATACCATACCACCCTTCTGAAGCTCCTCAACAATACGAGCCTTATCCTCAGGGAGAACATCAGAAATAACTTCCTTAATACCAACAAGCTTAGCAATAGCAAGAGCAGTTCTACGATTATCACCGGTAATCATAACAGTCTTATAACCAGAATCATTAAGCCTCTTAATAGCATCCATCGAATCATCCTTAACAGAATCAGCAATACCAAAAATCCCTAAAACCTTCTTATTCTCAGAAACAAGAATAGTAGTGAAACCCTTATCCTCAAACCCCTTAATCTTATCAGTAAACTTAGAAATAACAATCTTACACTCAGACATCATACGAGAATTACCAATAACCACATTCTTAGAACCAACGATACCTTGAAGACCACGACCCCTAAGAATCTTGAAACTCTTAACCTTGAGAAAGGACTTAATACCAGAATTCTTAGAGTAATTAACGATAGCCTTTGACAGAGGATGTTCTGACAAATTCTCAAGACTTGAAGAAACACTCAACAAATAATTCTTAGGAGCAACACTGAATACTTCCATGACTTCAGGCATGCCCTTAGTAATAGTACCAGTCTTATCGAATAATACGGTCTTAATCTCCTTCATAGTCTGAATAGCCTCACCCTTCCTTATAAGAATACCACGCTTAGCACCCATACCAGAACCGACCATCAAAGCAGTAGGAGTAGCGAGACCAAGAGCACAAGGACAAGCAATAACTAATACCGCAACACCAACACCCAATGCTCTACTGAGATCATGAGTAAAAAACCACCAATTAAAAAAAGTTAATAATGACAAAGCAAGGATTACGGGAACAAAAACAGAAGTAATCTTATCAGCAAGTTTTTGTATAGGAACTTTAGAACCCTGAGCTTCCTCAACTAAATTAATGATATGAGCAAGGAAAGTATCATTACCAACCTTTGAAGCCTTAATATAAAGAACACCATCCTGATTAATAGTAGCACCAATAACCAAACTACCAACAAACTTATCAACAGGTAAAGACTCACCAGTAACCATTGACTCATCAATACTGCTCTCACCCTTAACAACAACACCATCAGTAGGAATCTTCTCACCAGGACGAACCATTAACACATCACCAACAAGAACCTCAGAAATATCAACTAATAGCTCATTCTTACCACGAATAACAGTAGCTTTCTTAGCACCAAGTTCTAAGAGCTTCCTAATCTCCTGACTAGCCCTACCACGAGCTACAGACTCAACATACTTACCAGTAGTAAAGAACGCCATAATCATGACAGCAGCAGCAGAATAATCCTGAACAACACCAGTAAAGAAAAAAATACCAGTAAGATAAGCAACAATAGTACCCAAAGCAATTAATGAATCCATATTAAAATATAAAGTAAATAATCCACGAATACCACTCCTGATAGTATCATAACCAAAAATAAATATTACAGGAAAACCAAGAACTAAAGAAAGAACAACAGAATAATCCATAGGAATTAGAGAAATAGAGAAAATCCTCTCAAGAACCATTAAGATAATTAAAGGGATAGTAAGAAGCCAAGACCAAAAGAGCTTCCTCCACCAAGTAAGGATTTCACTATCAACCACCGGTGCGTCATGTTTATGAGCCATCATTATTCAACTGAAGCCTTATAACCAGCCCTAAGAACTGCCTTCTTAAGCTCTTCAGGAGTAACAGAGTCCTCAGCTTCAACAGTTCCCTTCTTGAGCATTAAACTAACAGAAACTTCCTTAACCCCCGGAACCTTCCTAACACTCCTCTCAATGTTTGAAGCACAACTAGCACAATGCATCCCATCAATTAATAATTTTATTTTTTTCATTATTTATTATCCCGTTTTATTAACCAAGCAACTAGTAATATAATAACAACAACCACTAACAACCAAGTAATAGAAGCAAAAACATTAGTCCCATAACTACCATAACCCATCATACCACCCATGAAACCAAAACCCATCATTAGAGAACCTGCAATTAATAATATGGCTATTACTAAAACCACAAGTAATACTAAAGAGTTATCATAAGAATTCTTAACTACCACAACCACAACCTCCACTAGAACCACAAGAAGAAGGACTATCATCAACTGGCTCAACAAAACCAGAAACCTTACCGGAATTATCAAGAACAGTGAATGAACCACGATACATATTCATAGAACAAGCAATATTAAAAGTACCAGACTCATCAGCGTTAAACTCAATAGTATTATCACTCGAAGAAACTAATTTACGAACACCAAATGACGGAATAACTATTGAACGAGCACAACCAGAAACGGAGGAATCAACAACCAATCTCACAGGACCCTTATTAATAGTCGAAGGATTAAGAACATAATTAGCACCACTAACAGAAAGTTTTACTATCTGAACATCACCCTGAGCAACAACAGAATTAATACTGCTACCAGTAAGACTACCCTGATTAAAGACAAATAATCCACCAACGACTAATAATAAAGAAATACCTACGACAAAATAGAAGTTACTCATAACCCAAACCCCCTAGGAGCATAAGCCATTAAGATAATAGTTATTGAAGTAAGTAATAAAGTAACAAGTATAGTAATGAAATGGTCCTCTAATAATTGTCTAGGGCTCTCCTTAGCCTCAAGAAAGACCATATAATTAAGAGCTAACAAAAGCACTGCTGAAACTAAGAAGATTATGATAGTAGCAGCAACAAGATGATCATTCAATAACATCACAGCAGTCATGGAACCCATCCAACCGCCCATGAGCCCAGCCATCATACCTTCCATGAACCCCATAACACCACAACAAGTACCAAGCCACACCCCAAGGACCATACCAACAAACATACCAAAAACTCCCCCAACAAACATACCATTAACAGCGCCAACAAAGAACCCCACAAGGAATCCTGAAATCATACCAACAGTCATACCAATCATCATACCAGACATACAAGCAAAATTCTTGTAAGCCCTAACCTGCCTAATAGTAGGAATGATTAAAGAATAACTAAGAACAGCCAATAATAAGTAAAGACCAGAATAACTAAAGAAATCACTAATGAACCTTAACTTAAAGAAATATAATAATGCTACAATAATAAAAGAAGTAACCAAAGAATAAAAGATAGTCTTAACTAATTCACCCTCAACCCTCGAACCATTCAATTCCTTAACGAATTCTTTAACTGCCATAATACCACACAAAAGATTTTTTCATGAAAAACAATAAACAAAACACTTTATAAGCCCTTGTATGAAACTAGTTACAAAATAAAAATAAAAAAGATTTTATAAAGAAAAAGTGAGCTTCTGATGATTATAATATACAACCACTAAGTTCTGAGATTACATCAAGACCCTTAACACCACTATACAACCTATCATCAATCTCCCAAGTAGGAGTAATCTTTATACCCTTAGAATCACATAATCCCTCATCATCAATACACCGGATATAATTAAGTAAACCCTTAGACTTACCAAAAAGATTTAATTGCTTACTAGTATAACTACAAAAATCATTACCATAAACAATAACCCCCTTGCCACTCAAACAGGTAGCAAAACCATCAAGAACACCAGGACTATTAGAACCCCTAAAAAATACCATTACAGAAAAAAAGAATATTAAGAAGACTAAAGAAAAAATAAGTAATTTCCTATAAGACCTCTTAGGCTTAACAATTAAGTTATGCTTAGAAGAATTATGCTGAGTCAAACTATCAGATGAAACAAATTCTCGATTACAACTAACACATTTATGAGCCCCCATCAGAAAAGTTACCTACTACAACCCCCACCGTACTGTGCTTGTGTATTGTATGAAGCATAACCTGAAGTGGTTTTACTAGCACTACCACCAACAGAACTAAAGCCAAAGAACGCCACAAGTACGATAAGAATTATTAGCAACACAACAACTATCGTATCCATAATATATTACCCCCTTTCATTTCATAAGCACCCCTCATAGATATCAGGATGATGACTCATATGTTCCTTCCAGGAATCAACGGAATAACCCAGAGCGGGAGTGCACTTATCAGAAACACTATTACCAACAGAATTACCAAGAACACCAGAATCATTAAGAGCATAAATCATCCCAGGGAATAATGTGAGTAAGAGCAACAGTACTATAACCAAACCTAACACAAGGTATAACAACAACTTTTTCTTATCCATAATTAACGAATACCTCCTTTCATCATTCTTAAATGTTTAATCATAACAATAATACCAATGATATTAGCAATTATTCCAAGAACAAAAAACCATGATTGATACCTAGTAAGAAATGAAGCAAAACTAGCAAAACCAACAACAGGGATGATATTAACAATGTAATGAGCGCAACAAGCAATCATTGAACCACCACTAATAACACCCGAAGTACTAACTAAAGAATTAGCAAGAGCAGTATGCCTAATAGTAGTATACAAACCTACCTGAACACCAAAACCTATAGATAACAGAATAATCCAATACCACAAACTACGAAGATTAAGAATTGCAAAAGCGAATCCTTGAAAAATACTCACCACCAATAAAAAGAAAATAATTATGCTAACACCAGCGAGAACACCATAAAGAACAGAATTATTACTTTTTTGAATCATTCCTTACAACACTCCAATAATTTCTTTATAGAAGAAAATATGCCTTTTGATTCTTCGCTTTTCTCGTCAATATTAATTTCTCCTTTTGATTCAATATTTAACGCCCAAAACAACCCGTATAATTCAGAGGCATCATTATACAACTCTTTGGCCTCCTTCTCCTTGCCTTCATGCAATAACCTGTTACCAACCTCAAACAACCTCATACTTGAAGCAAGAAAATGTTTACTCATACACCACTTCTCAGAATCACCATCTTTCTTAACGATTAAAGCCAACAATTTCTTCCTAAGCTCCCTAACAGTCTCAAGAATCTTAAGAAATTTCTCATCATGAGTTTTTACATAACTAAAAAAACTATGCTCTTCTAAACTAACAAGGTTCATAATACCAATGGATAAATCTTCCCATGCAGAGATATCTAAGCTAGACTTTTCTTTTGCCTCATCAATTTTTTTAATAAAGTTTTTGATTTTCATGTTTTATAAGGATAATTGGATGACCAAGGAGGCGATCAATAACAAAGAAAAAGTTAATACTATACCCTGATATGGAAAACCTCTCTTTGTCTTCTCCTTAATCTTTTTATTTAATCCTGGAGAGATAAGAGTTATACCCCCTCCAAGGAGGCTGCTCCCAAGGGAATAATTAAGAGCGTAGGTAGCACCATAAGCACCAATGAAAGGAATGTATAAGGGCCCAATAGCACTAAACAAAGGCATTAAAGGAAAAACAGTGGTCAAAAATATAATTGTTATAATCAGAGTTTTCTGAAAAGGAACATACTTTTTCTTAATCAACCGTGAAAACCACATCCCCATGGACATAGCGAAGGCACCGATGAACAAAGCCACAACCACCTTACTAACACCCAACCAAATAGCCGCACCAGCAGCAGCTCCTGCCCCTATAGTACAAAGGGGACAATGAGCCATAACAGAAGGAATGATAAAGATTCCTAAAAGAACCGATAAAAACAAAATAACCCGCTTTTCTATCCTCATATTCTCATCCACTCCTCAGAACTACCATCATGATTTACTGAATAAATAACAAAATCCGCCATTTGATTACCAGGCATACCCGGACTACCTTCAGGCATACCAGGCATAGCAATTCCTGCTATATCAGGATGATCATTAAGTAACCTCTCTACAGCCTCTAAAGGAATATGTCCCTCAACAAAATAATCACCGATTATAGTAGTATGGCAACTCCTAAGATCTTTAGGGATATTATACTTATCTTTAATACTATTAGCATTTTCAAGACTCACAATCTTAGTATCAGAATTTCCCTTATTCTGGAAATAGTTTCCATAAACACCACAACATCCACAACTGGAATCCTTGTAAATACTTATCTCCCCACCAAAATTATTTATTGATTCATAACTACTCGCGTTTCCACTAGACAAGATAAGAAACAGGATTACAGCTACTAAAACCATTCCCATACCAAATATATGAACTTTTTTCATTTTTCTGTTTACCTACTTTTTGATTAAAAAAAAAATAAAAAACAATTATGACTTACTAACAGCCTCCGACCATGCCTGAATAAGCGTTGCTCTGAACTCCCTGAACTGCAGAACTACCAGCGCTACTAACACTACTAATGCCTGCAGGATTAAAGAAAGTAACATAAATTACCGCTAACAATAATACCACTATCACAGCCCAGAGTAATGCCTTCTTATTATCCATTGTGAATCCTCCATTATCCTTATTACAACAATCCATCTTTTCTTTAACCATTAGCAACCTCCGACCATGGTACTATCACTAGAAACCCCGTTTTCAATACCATGATACTTATTACTGGCAAGATTAACAAAGTCAGTATAATCGATACCCTCACCTATCATTACTGAAGCTTTCTGTTCATGAATCCCAGGGAAGAATAATACTTTCCACTTACCCAACTCCCCAAGAATCTCATAATCAGTCATGTCAGCATGATTAAGTAATAAGTACTTAGCAAGACCACGCATAGCATAACTATGAGCACAACCGCAAGCCCTCTCACCATTATCAAAAATGATGCTTTGAGCACCGCAACAATACTCACAACTAATACTACCACCAATCTTAATGTAACGGGTTAATAATTCTCCGGTTAAAACTTCATCCTCGTAAGCCGATAACTTATTAATAGTGGCATCAGCAAGCCTCTGATTATTAGGACTAACATCATCATAACTAACACCTAACTCAACACCATAAACCACAGGAACACCGTTAGGAATGATCTCACTAGCACTAACAATTCCAACACTATTACTACCAGCCTTACCACCATTGCTACCAAGAATATTGAATAGCAATAAAACCGCAAGCACGGCGATTATTAAGTACTGTAATGAACGCTCATTAAATTTTATAGTAAACTCTTTAGTCATATGGAAACCTCCTTATAATTCTTATAAACTTTTTTCATGAAAACAACAAAAAGAAACAGCTTATAAGAGATTGTAAGAAACTAGTTACAACAACTAGTTAGAGGGATTAATTGAGGGTTTAGTATCCATTACAAAGTAGTTAATAAACTAAGATTTATGAACCATTAACTCTTAGAAGGGTTATGAGAGAAAGACAGTACAAGGAAATGGAAAGAGCTTATGAAGAAGCAGTAAAGAATCCAGACCCTAAATTCAGGCAAGAGTTCCTCGACAGAATTGATTTAGGACCCGCGAGAAAGTACCTTAGTAGTGTAAAGTATAAGGAGGAATCACTAACAGAAAGAATAACAATAATGCTGGGAAGCCAACCAGTGTTACAAATGATACCAAACCCTTTATCGATAACCTTTTAGGATTGAAGGGTCTAAGGGGCAACGTTCTTGCATACGCATTTAGTGATGAGCATGGGCAGTGTTATGAAGATATTTATAGTAACTTAGTACTCCACGAAGGATTTCATGCAGAAAGAATTTTCACCCACGGAACTCCGTTGTTGAAGGACTAAGAAATTGGAGACTTAGAGCTTGGAGACGGAGAGATGTGAATTTCTCGGACTTAGTTATAGAGTGATATCCAGAGAGAATTTGAAGAAGTAGAAGCCTATAATAATCAATTAATTAACCTAAATGATAGGAACTCAGAAAGTTTTGCAAGAACTATAAGAGAAAGAAGACGTGAGCACTATAAGAACTTGAGGGAATTAGTGAAGAGAAAGACGGAACTATTAAAAAGACTTAAAAAGAGATAACTAATCCAAGACATTAGGTCTTTCTTCGAAGTAGAACTTAATCATAGTAATTGTTAGAGCAAGAATTAAAGGACCAAGAATTAATCCAGCAATACCAAATAATGCTAAACCACCAAGAATACCAATAAGAACAGCCACTGGATGAATATCAGACTTCTTACTAATAAGCTTTGGTCTAAGGAAATTATCAATATTCATGATTACTAAAGCACCAAAGGCAATAATACCAATACCGCTAACATAATTACCAGAAGCTAATTCTATAAGCCCCGCAGGAAGCCAAACGAATAACGTACCTGTAACAGGAATCATCGCAAGAATAGTCATGACGAAAGCCCAGAATACAGGATTAGGAATACCAAAAACTACGAATGCCAAACCACCAAGAAGCCCCTGAATTACAGAAGTCATAATATGACCATAGAGAACCGCTGAAGTAACACTTGCAACATCTTCTAACAACTTCTCTTTATGAGACTTCTTTAGAGGAAGATACTTCATAACAAAAGAACGAAAGTTCTCACCCTCCTTAAAAGAATAATACATAACGAAGAACATGATGAATAACCCAAGGAATATACCAACTACTGATTCCAAAAAGTCTGTAGCAACATTAAGAATAAAATCCTTAATACCACCAAGGAACACACCAGCATAATTATTAATTACAGATTCACTAAGACCAAAACTCTCAAGGAATAATAAGACCTTACCAACACCCCCATTATCAAGAAAGTAGAAAGCCTCACTAGCCTGATACGCTAAGGAACGAGTAATGAAGAATGAAGGAATAATAATAACTAGGATTATCAGAATAATCATTAACCAAGAAGCAATAGTCCTACTCTTAACAGACTTATGAATAACCTTATAGACAGGACCAGCAAAATAAACAAGAACAAAACCCATGAAGATGTAAGTAATGAACGGTGAAACAACAATGAAAGTAAGATAAAGAAGTAATAATAGCACCGCTATAAAAGAATACTTAGAAATATCAACACCCCTTCCCATAATAATATGAAGGACAATGATTATTTAAAAGTTCTTATAGAACTTTTAAGCCACAAAAACTGAAAGTTTTTGATGTTTAAAACTTTATCAATTCAGCATTCTTAACTGCTTCCTTAATAAGTTTATCAGAATCAGGAATATCCTTCTCAAGAGAAAGAACTTCTCGAAGTTTACTCATAGTATCTGGACTCTTAGCAATCATAAAAGAACAACAATCATCAGAAGGAATAATAGAAGTATCATAAGAGCCAATCATTTTTGAGAGAGTGATTATTTCCTCCTTATTCATACCAATGAGCGGAGAAAAAACAGGAAGCACAGAAGCATCACGAATATTAGAAATGTTATCAAGAGTTTGACTGGCAACCTGACCAACACTATCACCAGTAACTAAAGCCTTAGCGTTGAGCTTATAATGAGAATTAAGAGAGTTAAGAATACGCATCATGAAACGACGATAAAGAATCATACGAAGCTTTGAAGGAACAACAGAAATAATAACCCTCTGAATTTCACCGAATGGAATGATGAATAGTTTAGTAGAAACTTGGAATGATGAAAGAATCTTAGAAAGAGCAAGAATTTTCTCCTTCACACGAATACTATCAACATTCTCATTATGAATATGACAAAGAATAACCTCACAACCACGCTTCATGAGCATGAATGAAGAAACAGGACTATCAATACCACCAGAAAGAGAAGAAATAACCTTACCACTACTACCAACCGGTAGACCACCAACACCAACAAACTTCTCAACACTCGAATAAACAAGCGCTTCCTTCTCACCAACCTCAACAAAGATTGTAAATTCAGGATTAGTAAGATTAACTTTTACTTCAGGAAAAGCATCAAGCACAACACCACCAAGATCAATATTTAATTGTTTAGAACTCTTAGGGAAATCCTTAAAAGAACGCCTAGCACTAATAGAAAAATTACTAAAATTCCTACCAGAAATAATCATAGAAACCTTTGACTTAATATCATCATAATTAAGCTTAGCACTCAAAGCCAAGGAAAAATTAGCAATACCAGAAACCTTCTTAAGAGTACTAACAATTAACCCCCTATCATAACCCTCTTTAAGAAAACAATTAATCCTACCATAACGCTTAACAACTGAAGAAAACTGCCCCTTCAAAGAATTCTGAATATTATTCATTAACCTACGCTCAAAAAAATCACGATTACCACCCTTAACAGCAATTTCTGAGTAATGAACTACAACAACATCAAACGATTTTTCAACCATGATAAAGAATGAAGAAGAGGGTTATTAAGATTAACCCTTCAGTATAACAACATTACTCATACCACGCCTCTTCCTCTCAATGAACCCCTTACCTTCAAGCTTATCAAGAATACGAGTAACCTTTACCTTATCAAAACCAGACTTATCAACAAGGTCTGACTGGAAAAGAGTACCATCACCTTCAATAGCTTCATCACAAATCATCTCGATAAGATTCTTCAAACCAATCATGCAATTGAATAAACTTCAAAATATAAAAACTTATCTG
>PFDC01000056.1:10820-11213 GCA_002763035.1 Candidatus Pacearchaeota archaeon CG10_big_fil_rev_8_21_14_0_10_35_13
TTGGTTTCTAGAGGTTTAGTAAGTTGTGCCAGATTGCTCTGCAAAAGATGGCAGTGTTTATTCTGTCATCTCTCTTTTGTTTGATGTTCCATCCGAACATTTTTTTGTCTGATGCCCATCCGCTTTCAGAATTATTTCTTTTGAAGTATTCTTCTAAATAATTCATAGTGTTATGAACGAACTCGTTCATAATTTTGTACCAATGGTCACCATGACCTAGTTTAGCGTCTTTTCTTGGAATGATATAAACTTTTGATTCTGGGAATAAGTTAGTGTAGCAAGGAAAACTGTAATATCTGTCTAGTCTTATTGAGTTTATTTTTATGTTTGATTCTTTGAGCATTTGCATTGCTTTGTCAAATGCTTTTCTTTCGCTTATTATGCTTGTTCCGA
>PFDC01000133.1 GCA_002763035.1 Candidatus Pacearchaeota archaeon CG10_big_fil_rev_8_21_14_0_10_35_13
TAAATGCAAAATTTTCTTTTTTAATAAAAAAGAAGCAAAAAGATGGAAATCCCCATTTTCTTTTTTTAGAAAAAAAAGAAACAAAAAAAGCGCACGTCTCTCTAATACATAGCCCGCCCAAAAAATATTATTTCAGAATTAATAAAAACGGCATTCTCAAAAACTTTGATTTTTTGCCTTCGGCATCGTTGTACTAAAAATCAAGTCCTCCAAGTATTCGGACGAAACTAACAGAGCTTCTACCAATTCTCCGATGACGGTCACCCCTTCTGATAATAATTATTATTCTCCTGTTTCTAGGGCTGAATCTTTTACTAAGGGGGATTTTTATTCTGTTCTTAGCCCTTTGGAAGCTGTTGCGGTGGTTTCTGATGTTAATCAAGCTAGGGATTATCGTGATAGGCATCTTTCTTATGATTATAATCAGAGGTTCACTCCTACCCGCGATGGTCGTATTAATCCTTTTGTTAAGACTCATAAGTCGGGGGTTGGTGTTTGTGGGGAGTTTGCTGTTGCTTTTGCTTCTCTTCTTAAAGATGATGGTTATCCTTCTCTTGTTATGGGTTTGATAGAGGATGGTCTTCCTGAGAGGGGTGGTTCTTATAATTATCATTGGGTTTTTGTTTATCAGGAGAATGGTTTGTGGGGTTCTTTGGGTACTGGTTCTTCTGATACTTTCTCTGCAATTTTTTCTTCTCAGGAGATTTTGGCTAGGATGATTAGACGTAGATGTTCAGAAAATTCTGAGGATGGTTCTTTCACTAATTGGGGTGTTTTTAGTCTTGATGATTATAGTATTAATTTTATTAGTCCTGATAGTCCTAAGGATTTAAGGGCTTTTGTTAAGGTTCTTCCTCCAATGCCTAATAGTTTTGATTAGTCTGATTAGGTTATTATACTCTTACTTGTTTATTATTTTATGAAATTTCTTCGTGAACTTGCAGGATTGTTCCTTTCTGCCAGTATAATTCTTTCTTGTTCTGTTCAGAGAGATAACAATACCCTTAAGGATTCTTATTCTTCAATAATCGTTGAAGATGTTGCTAGGGATTCTTATTCTGCTCTTAGCCCTTTAGAGACCATTGCTACAGTCAACACCCCAGAGCAAGCCTTGGATTACCGTTATAGTCATCTTCGCTTGGGGGTTTCTAAGAGTTGTATTAGTTCTTTCTCTGAGACTCATAATTCTGGTGTTGGTCTTTGTGGGGAGTTTGCTGTTGCTTATGCTTCTCTTCTCAGGGATAATGATTTTCCTCCGCTAATTCTTGCTATGAAGAAGGATAATCTTTTTAGGAGGATTACAGGTAGTGAGGATTATCATTGGGTTTTTGTTTATCAGGAGAAAATTAGTGGTTTGTGGGGTTCTTTGGGTGTTGGTTGTTGGGACACTCTTTCCCCTGAGTTCCCAGTTATTAATTCCTTGGCTTTAATGATTTGTCGCAAGAATACTCTTAATCCTAAGGACCAGCTTTTTGATAGGTGGGGGGTTTTTAATCTTGATGATTACAATTTAGATTATTTAGGTAATTCTAGGCAGGATGGGCTGTCATTCTTCCGCCATCATCTTCCTCCGATGCCTAATAGTTTTGATTAAGTTTTTATAGCTAGACAGTCATAGTATTATTATGGGCCCATGGTTTAGTGGTTAAATACGACGCTGGCAGCGTTGAGTCCCGAGTTCGATTCTCGGTGGGTCCATCATTATATTAATCGAACATCATACAGAGGCTATATTGGTTCTTTGGAACTTATAGAAACCTTTCTTATCAAGAAAGGTTTGTATGTTTGATTCACTCTGATTCGTAAGAATTAGGGTTGCCAAGAACTTCTGTTTCTTGAGCACTGATGGGTCCATTCTTTTAGTAGTCGAAAATAATGGCTACTGAGAATTATTTTCTTGTTTTTTCGTGTTCTTCAACCATGGAACTTATCGCGTTGCATACTAATCCTTCAGCTATTTTGTACCCTCTATCTTCTGTGGTATAAGTGGTATTTGTGAAACATCCTTGTATAGTTATTTCATCCCATGGGTCTTCATGATTTGAGTCTGTAGCATGATATATGTTACCGGTCAGAGGGTCCCAATAATTTAATGATCTTCCTTCCCCGCGAATACTATGATAATGTGCGCTTAGAGTATCAATATTCATATCGGGATCTGTTTCTGGTGAAGTCCTACATCCAAGAAAGATTAATGGTACAGCCAAGAGTGATAATAACAGTTTTTCCATCATATTAGAGGCCTATAATGGTTTATTAATTTTTCTTACCAGCAACTTTGAAGACTTATGTCTTCTCCATATTCCATCCATGCAGCAGGGTCTTTTTTCGCTTTATAAAAATAGGTGTTGCGGTTATTTTTTATTTCTTCAGTATTTCCGTTTCTTGTAAGCTTGGATATTTCTTCCATTGAAGCCCTTAAAAACCCTTCATTACCTTCATCATCGAATCTTGGGATACCGCATCCTTTCTGGACCAATGGGTTAGCCCCAGAACAGATAGTAGTAGTACTATCCGTGATGATTTCGTACAAAACTTTTCCTTTTAGTATTCCAGTATGATAACAAGTAAGTATAGTATGTAAGAAAGTTCTCTTTTCTTCACAACTGTTGTCAGCGTTATTTCGTATTTCTTCTTTAGTATCACCATAAAGAGTGCAGGGGTTACCATAATCATCATTAACCGCGACCTCGCCAGATTTTGACCCTTCGC
>PFDC01000039.1 GCA_002763035.1 Candidatus Pacearchaeota archaeon CG10_big_fil_rev_8_21_14_0_10_35_13
AGTATAAAGCATAGACGATAGATTTATATATGGGATATCCTTAAGATATCCTATGAAGAAAGTAATAATAAATACTAAAAACAAGATTTCTATAGAAAATATTGAAGGTTTTGTAAAAAGGAGGGTTACAAAGTTTGGCAATAGTGCCAAAGTAGACTGCCCAAAAGAGTTTTTAGGAAAAGAAGTCTATCTTGTAATAGTGAAAAATGAATCTAATTGATGAAAACCAAAAATTAAAAGAACAATTGGAATACGAAATAAAAAAGAGAGATGATTGGCAAGAAAAATATTATGAACTCTTAAATGAATTAAAGAAGACGCAAGAATTGCTTAGGCAATTCCTGAATGAAAATACTCCTTCGTCAAAACTGCCTTTCAAATATCCATCTAAAGATAAATCTGAAAATGAACCAAAGCCTCGAGGAAAACCTGAAGGCTCTAACGGTGGAAACAAAGAAGCTCCTGAAGATGTTGATAGAAAAGTAAAAGTAAGACTTGAAGGAAAATGTAATAAATGTGGGAAAGTTATCAGAAGAAAAGATATTGAGACAAGATTGAGATATGTCTATGATGCAATAATCAAAGCAATCATTATCGAGGTTGAAGAAGAAACTTATCTTTGTGATTGTGGAGAATTTTGTATAGGAAAACATCCAGACATCCCTCAAAAAGGAATGATAGGATATAACTTACAAACATTATTTACAGAAATGAAATTCAATTTTTCTGCTTCTTATGCTAATATATCCAAATTTTTTGATAATGTGACCGAAGGTAAAATTAGATTTAGCCCTAAAGCAATCAATGACTGCATCGGAAGAATTGCTGATAATCTTGAACCATCTTATGATAAAATTGAGAGTGAAATTAAAAATCAAGATTATGCTTACAGCGACGAGACTTCTTGGCCAGTTAATGGAGTAAGATGGTATTTATGGCTTTTTACTACGGCGAATTTTGTATTTATAACAATAAAAAATTCTAGAGCAAGAAAAGTATTAATTGATATTTTTGGAGAAGATTATCATGGTGGAATTATTAGTGATTGTTATAGAGTTTATGATAATTTTGCAAAATGGTATCAGAAATGCTGGGTGCATTTGTTGAGAAAGGTAAAATTTGAATCAGAAAGATATCCAAATAACGTTAAAAAGTTGTATGAACAATTGAAGGTTCTCCATCGAGAGATGAAAGATTTTCTTTCAGAAAATCCTCCTCCAGAGATTAGGAAAGAAAAGAAAAAAGAGTTTGAAAAAAAGTTGAATGAAATTATTAATTACAAATATTGGTGCAAAGAAGCTAAAAGCATTATTGATAATTGGCTTATTACTTATCGAGGGCATTGGCTTACAGCAATAGAAATTGAGGGAATAAGCCTCGATAATAATCTTTGCGAAAGAAAAATAAGAAATTCAATTGGATGGAGAAAAATGCTTGGCGGGCATAGAACAAGAGAAGGAACAAAACAGTATTCAATTATTCAAACGCATAGAATGACATGGAAACACCAAGGAAAATATCCTTACAATGAATTGTTAAACGTGCTCAAAAATTAGTTATTGAGGATGCTTTATACTTACCAACAAAAAGATGTTTTATGTAACCCCTATAAAGTTAATAAAAGGGAAAGATTTATAAGTCATAGTTACTAATAATCCTTATGAACCTAAAAAATTTAGGAATTACGGGGCTATTATTGCTTGCAGGTTGCGGAGGATCAGGAGTACAAGAGATAAGAAGTCCTGAAAGAACCGGAACAATTAAAGGAATAAACTACGAAATAAAAGGGCTGCAAGAAGTAACAGCAGAACTAATACCCAGGGGACACAGCATAGGAACATTAGGAGGAAAATATAGTAGTTATGCATACCTCTCATTACACGGAGAAGACCCTGAAGGAAAAGGGAGAATGCTCTGCATAACAAAGGATTTAGGTTCTAATGACGGACTGATAAAATTAACTCTCGCAGCAGCATTATTATCATCAGAAGAAAATGATGGTGATAAAGAAACAGTAAAAGTAAGAGGACATTACGATAATAACACAGGAATACTAACAATGAAATCATTAACCGCAGAAGGTTACGAAATAAAACTAGAATAAAGAGATTAATATAATATGCCCCCTACCAAAATCTGGGGTTGAAGAATTCTACAAAAAATCGAAGAAATCAGAGGGTTTATGATTACAAGACTTTTATAAGACCTTGAAGCTCTCATACTTTAACTCAAAACCATAAGTCTTCTTGAATAATTCAGAAAACTTTTCTTTAGTATCAACGCCTTTCAAGGACTTTAGCACCTTAAGAATTTTTTCTTTACCATAAGTCTTAACAAGGAATTCTACAGCAAACCCTGATCCCCCATAAACATGCATTCCACCCTGATTGTAATACTCTAAGAAATTCTTAAGATTCTCAGGTTTCTTCTTGAACTTGTTTTGTCCAGAAAGATAAATAGCTAATCCTTCATTAAGCCATGTTGGGACATTACTAGAGAATCCTGTTATTACATGAATGAACGAGTGTGCTAACTCATGCATTATTAATGCAGCGTATTCTTCTATGGAATACTTATGACTGCTTTCTTTCTCATAATTTTTATAGTCAAGAACATAAACATCTGTTTGATAACCCCAACCAACAACCCAATCCTCAGTCTTCTTACTCTCAAGAGAATCAATAGTCTTCCTGTCAGGAACAAGGAATACTTTAGGCTTATTCCTATTCCAACCTAAACCAAAAAATTTGTCAAGCTCACTCATTGAATCATCATAAATCCCCTTAACAAAATCATCATCACGTAAGTTAATATCAAAAACCATATGATAATAAGAAAATAATAGTATAAAGAATTAATGGTTGACAAAATTAAAACTAATGTTTCATTATTAACTCGTACCAGAGCATCTCAAGAGAAAGAGTTATATTCTCCTTTTTTACAAGTACGAAACCGCTTTTTTTAAAGAATTCATTATTATCCATGAACTCAAAAGTATCAGTTATGATTTTCCTTACACCCTTAAGTTTGCATAACATAACAAACTCTTTTAGTAACTTATCTTTTACCTCAGACTTCCTTGATGTAATGTAATGAATCATAGCATTATTTTCTTGAGCATTCTTATAACCAACAATAAAACCTACGACAGTATTACCATCCAGTGCTAAGAAAGATATTAGTTCAGGATTATCAAACTCTTTCCTAACACTCCCCTCCTGAGCATGCTCCCTTAAACTATTAATCATTTCTTGAGGAAACTTAGGATTAGGACTCTTCAAATCATACAACATTAATTCAGAGATCTCCTTTGAATATTCAATTGTCGCATCTATTATTTTCATCATAATAACTATTGAAGGGTCTTTAGTATAAAGGATTATTGGTAATAATTAAATAGTTATTAGACTTAAGGATTTCATGATACCTGAGATAAACTTCCAAGTACCAACTCCTGAGAAAGTAGCAGAATTCGTTTATTCCTTAAAAGAAAGTCTTGGAGAAACGGTAGAAGATGCAGAAGAGAATTATGAGAATCAAGAAGCATGCATATTCATCCCGCTGAGTAAAGAACTTGTAAGGAGAATAATAATGAGCAAGGAATTAACTGATGAATTACGAGAAGAGATTTCTGAGATAATAAGACCATTATTAAATAAAGAAAAAGAGGAACTTGATAAAACACTAATAAAGATTAAGGAATTATGGGCTAAGATAAACAAAAGTTATTGGAAGGAAATAGAAAAGTACTTCCCAGGACTAATTGAAGAATCTTATGATGCTTACTTAACAAACATCGTTTGCGGGGCTTATTTTGATGGTAATGAGGTGACAATACCAAAGTATAAGAGTGTTAATGAAAGCTTATTCGTCTACGTGATGGCAGAAGAATTACTACATTTGGCCTATTGGAAGTTTTGGGAAGAGCTTTGTGGTAAGAGAAAAGAAGAATTTATGTGGAATTCTGGAATTGAAGGATGGAACTCTTGGAATATCAGTGAAGCAATACCAGAATACCTATTGATTAATAACCCCACATTCAAGAAATATGGTTGGGATAAGTTCAAAAGAACCAATAGTTATCCATGGCTTGATAAGATAAGACCTTTGCTTGACCCCCTGTGGAAGAATAAGAAGAGCTTCAAAGAATTTGTTATAAAGAGTCATAAAGTTTTAGGGATAAGAATAGACCCCAGATAACCCCGCAGACTCTTTAAGAAAAGAGTCGAAGCCCCCATGTTCACTCCATAACGGAAGAACCTTATCAGCTAAGGACTGAACCTCATCCCAAAATACCAACTTTCTTCTATCAGGAATGAGGAATCTTGAAACTTCAGAATCCCTAAGCACTAACTCCACCACCACTTCTGATAACTTCCAGGCCTTATCCCTGTCATAATCCTTAAATAATGAATCCCAAATCTTCCAGTAATGAAGATGAAATAACTCGTGGATGATTCCGTAATAATCACCTTCCTTAAAATAAATCCATAAGGTATTACTATTAACATTATAACCCCCTGATTTGTAGAAGCTTAAAAGAAAACAATCAAAAGTTCCAATAACTTCATGACTAGTAACTTTATTTAATGCATCAAACAATGATTCCTCAAATGATTCCCAACCACTAATAATTAACGGAAGCTGATTCTCTAAAGCATTACTATTACCAGAAGAACTAATTATTAATAAGAGTTCTTCCTTAATAACAGAGAACTCCTCAGACTTAATCCTAACATAAAAATCTTCGGAAATACTAACACCTAACCCCCTAAACATAAGATCATCATAACCCTTAGTATAATTCTTGATGTAATTAGCAAACTTACGAGCCTCAAATTCTGAACTAGCAACAGAAAAGTTGACCTTCATGAAATGATAATGAAGAATAAGTATAAAGAATTAACGGAAATAATTATATAGTTAGGGTCCCTAGTGATTTCATGGATACAAAAAGTTACTGGAATGGGCACTATGACAGAACGAGAATTAACAAAAACCCTAACCTGGAAATCTTTAAACGTTTTTTTAGTGATTACCAAGACCAAATTGGTCCTCCAGTTTTAGATGTTGGGTGTGGGGACGGAGCGATCCTAAAATTTTTATTTGAGAGGGGCTATACAAACCTTTTAGGGATAGATATTTCCGATGTTGCTATATCCCTTTTCAGAAATGGACCCCCAAAGATTAACGCCCTTGTAGAGGACGCCCATAACCTAGATGGAATTCTTGAAAAGGAATTTTTCTCATTCATAATCTCATCCATGACTCTTCACCATGAAGATTATGAAAACGCAAAAAGCGACTTGGTTCATTGGACTTCTTTTCTTAAGCCTGGGGATTTAATTTACCTCTTAACAAGAAGCAACTCTTCATTAAACGGAGGCGAGACGAGAGTTGGAAATTCAACATACTTCTTACCACATATAAATAAGAATAGGGTACATTTTAGTTACGAATCTCTCAGAGAGATAATCTCTCCTCAACTCAGAATTATGAAATTTGAGGATGTCCATTTCTCAGGTTTGAAAGGGGCAAAAATAAGTGCTTGGATGGTGGTTGCTAGAAAAGAATGATGTTCTCAGAACCGAATTTACCAAGATACCTTTTTCTTCCATGGCAGTCAGAACCATAAGTCTGAATGAGACTATTATCCTTACAGAGCGCTTTTGTTATTTTATTAAACCCGTCTTCTTGTTCCTTGGTGTAACGATCATTAGAATAATAATAGGCTTCCAAACCACTTAGGCCATTAACAGTTAGATAGTCTATAAATCTTAGATACTCAACTTTTTTGTTCTGATCCCAAAACAGTTCGTCTAAGAAGGGGTGCGCAATTACTGCAAAACCCCCAGACATTTTTATTGCGTTAATAGCTTCTAAATGAGATTTATAATAGTTCCCAGAAACCTCAAATAACTCCTTAAAGTTTTCTAAAAAGATTTTTTTCCATGTCGTTGGATAAGCATCAGTTATGGCAGAAGGATTCTCAACTAGGTTGTTCTTTATGAATCTGCAAATAATTTCCGGACCTAAGAATTTTTCTCTAAGAATTTTACTCAACTGTTCTTTGGTCAGTTCCCTTGAGTATTTTCTTCGATACTCATCAGAGATCACAGCCTCAGGGCTTATCCAACCAGGGTTTATCTCTTTCTTCATCTTAATTAATGGCTCGTTGAAAACAAAATCTTTATGATTTAAGTACCCTACAAGGTTGTCAACCAACTCTTGGAAGTATTCTTTATTTAAATCGTTTACTTCTTTAACAAAAGGCATTAATTTGTTTTCGTCAAACCCATAACCTAAGAGATGATTATGAAACCATTCTCCGTCAAATACTGTTTTTACATCAATTTCAATCCCAGTAACATATTGCAGACCTAATTTGGTAGCAGTTATCCGAGATTCGTTCACAGCTTCTAGATTATTATGATCTGTGATTGAAATTTGTTTAATGCCAAGTTTCTTAGCTTCCCTAAATAACCTGTCTGGAGTCCACAACCCATCAGAATAGACAGTGTGCGTATGTAAATCTGAAACAATAACCATCAAGGTATAGGTTTTTTCTGATTATAAACCTTTCAGTTAGAAAGAATAATGAGTTACCGATAACGTGACGTCCTCCCCACCCTGAAGGTTGCTCATTCCTTCGCAATCCGCCTACGGCGGAGTGGGGCTTCCCGATTAGTTGTTAATTATTCTTGCCGTCTTGTGGTGTTGGTGTTGGTTTCTTACATACTCATTGATAACTTCTATTTGTGCAAATCCTGTTGATGCAACAAATTTTCCTTTG
>PFDC01000024.1:0-1765 GCA_002763035.1 Candidatus Pacearchaeota archaeon CG10_big_fil_rev_8_21_14_0_10_35_13
TTATGTAGTCCTTAGAAAATAATTTAATCCTGTCCCAATTACAACAAAATAGAAAGGTTTAAATATAAGTTCAAACTGTGATTCTGAGTAAGCCCTGTAAAAAGATGGTGAAGAAAAACTTATTATTCCTAATGATGATGGTTTTGTTGATGGTAACTATGGGGGGTTACGCTTCTGCATTAAACACAAACTTTACTATAGCCGGAAGCGACGGCGCATATTTGAATCTTGCAAACAATAACACTATAAACATCACAGTTGGGGCCGTTGAAGGAAACATTACAAATATCACCTTTACTTATAGCATTGCAACATCCGGTTCTCCAACAGACTTATACATCAACAACAGCAACGGAAGTAGCCTAACAAACATACTGTTCTATGACCGGACGGCCTACCCTGGAGCAGGAACAAGATATTATAACCTGACATTCAACAATAATAGTGGGGGAACATTAATAGTTAACGGAACAAGCCAAAGCTTCTGGTTTGATGTAGCGGTCAGAAATATCTTTATGGGAGAAGGAGCATTATTGGGACTAACGGTTAATGCAAGCAACTCATCAGGTTACGGAAATGTCACAACAATTAATTTTTATCCATCATTCACATTCACAGGATACATAGTTAACGAAACAGGATGTGCAACATGCTGGCAGAACAATACTAACGTAACAATTTACGGAGTCACAATGCAACCCAACAGCCCACCAACAAGCACGTTGCTGGCCAGAGCACAAACTAACAACAGCGGATTCTTCAGACTAAACTATGTTAATGCGTCGGCGTCATTCAATGGATTCAAACTAAAAACAATTTATTATAATGCTTCAGGAAGAGCAACAAAAGTAGGAATGAACATGCCAGAATTCCCATCATTCCTATATTACGGAGGGATGGGAGGAATAGGAAAAGAAGGAGAAAACTTTGATATGTCACTGAACGGAGCAACATTTTATTTACAAGAAGCAACAACAATAAATATAACAGCACATAACGGCTCGCTAATGCAAAAATTCGGTTATGAACTAATAGACCAAGCATTAGGATTCCCTATAGAAAGCCAATCAACAACAAGTGTAATAAGCGGAGAAGTAGTCGTACCAGCTAACAGAGGATACGTAGTAAGCTTCTTCAGAATGCCAGCGTTTCCAGGAAGTAGTGTAGGATTCACAATGGACCCTAGTGTATGCGTAGACAACTTCATGAATGACACTTACTGTCCAGCACCACCAAGATCTTATGCCATAAATGCTGCTAATGCCACAGCAGGAAATGTTACAACGATTAATCAAAGTCTCATGATGACCAGAGTAAACGTTTACGGATGTATAACACCAAACACTGGAGCCAACAACTCCGCAATTAACATCACAAGCATACTGATAAAGATGTTGCCATGGACTACTGACGCAGGAAGCTTCGTACCACCAAATGACGCTGATGACGGAACTATAAACGTCACCAACGATATCAATTATACAGCTACCAACTTAGGATGCACATACGCATCATACAACCTATCATTACTAAACGACACAGGATATATGATAGAATTCTATGCCAAGAACGGAACTAATGAATCATCAAATCCTGGAAACGCAAATAATCTCGCAGGATTCATAAACTTCACGAGTGATGACGAATTGTACGAGAATGCTAACACGAATGTTACAATGTACAGACTAGCAGGAAATTATATGACTAATAATATCAGCGGACTAAAAGTCAATACTTCAATAATGAAGTTTAACATAATAAACTC
>PFDC01000024.1:1823-8350 GCA_002763035.1 Candidatus Pacearchaeota archaeon CG10_big_fil_rev_8_21_14_0_10_35_13
GGTAAGCAACGGCTCATTCTACCAAACAATACTCAACAATAGCAATTACGCGAAGGTAATGATCTTCTCACAGAATGGTCCACCCAGAGAAAACAGCATAAACTTATCAGCGAATGAAGTAAATATCACCGTAATATCTATGGGTGATGATAAAGGATTCAGAAAATTCAACGAAAGTGGGGGACTAGAAGAAGTAGACACTACATCAATGCCAATAAGCATGAGATTCTTAAGAAATACTGAAGAATGCGGAGTGCCTAATGCCCCAAGTAGCACTTGCTTAATCACTGAAATGAACGCATCAAGCTTCAACCCACTAAAAGCATTATTAGCAGGAAAAGTAAACATGGAAATAAAGATGACTAACACTAACGTATCATTAATATTCCATAATTATGACATGATGAGCGCTAAACAACCACCAATGATGTCAATACTTGAAGAGAACGCGTCGGCAAGAGCAACAACGAGCGGAAGCTCAGCAGTAAGCGAAGTATGGAACTTCGGAAGCTTCGCACCATCAGACTCATACGCCAATGTTACTATAGTAATGCCCTACTCGGATGTCAGCAGTGCAGGCAATTACATTAATGATTCTGCACAAGTAAACGTGACAATACCCGCACTGTATGACGAAAACCAAAATATCATCTGGAACAGTAGCAGAGGAGATAACTGGGCAAACCTCTCAGAAGAATTCTTAGAATACAACAAAACTTCTTACAGACAACTACTAAACTCTAGCGGGTATAGATGCTACAACAATACAGGACTTAATGAATCATGCTTTAATAATATCACAGCAAACTACATAGCACTGAAGGTACCACACTTCTCAACATTAGGAGCATTAGTAACAGGACAAGCAACAACTGCTACAGCAACCACAACAACCAGCAGTAGTAGTGGCGGAGGAGGTGGAGGAGCAAGTTATAAGACTTATGAGATAAGCACTGCGCAACTAACAGAAGGATACACTAAAGCATTGGCAAAGAACGACAGAGTAAAAACTAATGTTAGCGGAGAATGGCACTACGTAATCGCCAAGGAAGTTAACGAAACAAAAGGAATAGCAGTAATAGAAGTACAAAGCGAAGCACAAAACAAGACCTTTAAGATAGGACAAGGATATAAATTTGACGTAAACAACGATGGATACTACGACTTCTCAGTGTTATTAGAAGGGATAACCAACAATAAAGCAGAAGTGAAGATAAGCAAGGCAGAAGGAGCAGTAGAAACAATCACTGGCGAAGAAGGAACAGCAAAGGAATTAACGAACGAAGAAAAAGAAGCGATAACCACTACCGGAGAAGAAACAGCAAATAAGTGGTATAATTACAAAACTAACCAAATAATTGCTGGAGCAATATTATTAATAATTATAGGAATAATAATCTACGCCATAATTAAGAAAACAAGAACCGGAAACATAAAGAAAAAAAGATAACGACGACTAATCATACGGAGAAAGTTTAAATACTACAGCCTTCTGATAAGAATGATGAAAGAAACTCCAATAATCCTTGAAGGAATTCTTGGCAGTACAAGAAAATAAAATGATAAAAAAAGCTTATGATAAAAGAGGGATGGAAACAGAATTCATGGGATGGCTATTATTAGTATTACTATTTCTGCTCATAGGAGCCGGAGCAGTAATAATCCTTAAAGGCAAAGGATTTGGAGCTGTTGACTTCATAAAAAATATTTTTAAATTTAGAGGATAAAAAATGAATAAAAAAGGAGACGGAGACGTAGGACAATGGAAGAGAATTATAGGAATAATACTCATACTATTAGTAATAGGAGCAGCATACTACTTCGCAGAGAAGAGCGGAGTACTAAAGAAATTAGGGTTATTACCAGATTTTAATACTACACAACCAATAGAAATAGTATGCAAATATGAAAATTGCATATTAATGGGAGGAGAATGTAAGAATGCAATAGGAACCGGAGAAATAAAAATTGGATACGAAGACAATATGGGATGCCAAGACGATAGATACTGTGTTGTGAAGAAGAGCAAACTAGCGGACGGAGAACTAAAAATCACAGAATACTCAAAAGAAGTAATCGATTACAACAAGATAAACTTTTATGAACAAGAAACTAAACAAATAAAAGACCTAGAAGAACCACTAGAAATAGTCATAGGAACACTCGGAGAACAAAGAATGAATATAGGAATAGAATATCCAGAAAGACAGTTCTGTTACTTATTAAGAACTGATAAAAGAGAAATAATAAGCGGTAAGACGGCAGACAAACTAAAGCTCTCGCCAATGGTAGGTGTTGCAAGCGAAGCAGAAGCAACACTAACACTAATAGCATGGGACCCTTATAACAGTCAAAGCGTAAGTCAAGGAATAAAAATAAAACCTTACGAAATATCAGAAGAATTACTAAAAGTAAAATCAGGACAGGAAATGATAACACCAAAAAGCATAAGCATTAATAACGCAAAAGAAAAATTCCGTCCAGACCTGATTAGGAAAGAAATAAGCGAATCTGGCCTGCCAATAGTTCACTTAGTAACCAAAGTGAATACTGGAATTAATAATAACGGAAATGTTAAATATGACTACTTTGACTGGAAAATAGAAATGATAGAAGAAGATGATAAAACACTAATGAAATTTTACGTATTACAATTACCAAATGATGAAAGACTAAAAAACTATAATCCTAAGAATATTGACACTGCAAGATTCGTATCCGTAGACAAACAAGTATTCTTAGAAGAAGTTGAACTGAAAGGGGAAGAAACTTACGAAGAGGTAATAAATAAGTACGCAATGAGACCTCAGAAAACTATCAGCGCAGAGGTATTTAAGAAATGATTAAGAGAAAGAACGGAGAATTATTATCAAACAAAATAGTAGGAATAGTAATTGCAGTATTATGCATCTTAATATTAATATACTTACTAGTAAAAATTTATCCAATAAGCAAACTAGCACAAGAATCAAGAAAAGCAGAAACAGCAATAGAAACAATAATAAAAAACGGAGAAGAATTAAAGAATGTTGGAGAAATAACCAAACCATTCTTCCTAAAGAATCCTGAAGGATGGTGGATAATAGCATATTACCGACAAGGAAGCCAACCAGAAGGGTATCCTGAAATAGAACTGCCAGAACAATGCTACGGAAACAGCTGTTTATGCATTTGTAAAACAGAAAAGGGAGCACCACCAAACAACTACCAATGTGAAGAAGAATCAATAAAATGCGAACAAGACCAAAACTATTTTGTACACTACAACATTAATCCCTACCACAGAGGTTATATGAGAATTAATCCACCAGGAAATGAACAACTAAGCGAATACGAAATAGAACTGGGAAAAGAAGGAAAAAAAATATTAAGATTTAAGAAAGACTTCTCAATAAAACCATTCCTTGAATATGAAGAAAAAGAAAATTATCAACAACCAGTAAATATGAAACAATTAATCATAAGTGAATCACCAGATGGGCTAATAGAAGATGACAATAAGAATACTAATGCTAAAGAAAACGTAGCATACGAGACAATAATCAAAGCATTGGGCGAGGTTTATGGAGCGAGAGGAGTTAGGAGTGAAGGAGTAAAAATAAGAATTGATTATGTTAGAGAAACAATAATGTCTTATGGTGGTAGATGCGATAATAATGACCAAGAGTTTAAAGAAACATTAAAGAATAAAAAAGGAGAAGAAATCATCGTAACAGTTTGCATAGATCTCGAATATGCGAGAGAAAAATATGGTGCTCTGACGATAACATGATAAATAAAGGAAACGTTGATATGGAAGATATGATGAAAATAATATTATGGATAATCATATTAGGAATAGGAATCATAGCAGTATTAGCAATAATCGGGAGATTAAGAATATGAATATAAGAAAAAGGGGGGAAATGAGCATGTCATACACCATAAGCATAATACTACTAATATTAGCATTCGCGGTAATAATGATGGTTTATTACAGAGTAGACTTCAAAGGAGACATAAACAGAGAAGCATGCCACCAATCAATACTAGAAAGGGGAACCTTCAATCTGGGAATATTCGAAGTAGGGAAAGAAATACCACTAAGATGCCAGACAGAATACGCATGCCTAAGCACTAACGGAGGAGAATGCCCAGAAATAAACAACTTCTTGAAAGGAAAGAAGAGAGACGTGGAAAAAGTATCAATAACAAAAGATAAAGCAAAAGAACAAATACTAGACTACCTATCAGAAGAAATATTCTCATGCCACTCAATGCTAGGAGAAGGAAAAGTAGACTTCATGGCCCACACAACGGGAAGCGAGCACTCATGCTTTGAATGTAAGAGAATAGAACTAAGCAAGGAAACAAGAGAAACAATAGGAGAAATAACCAATGAAGAATTATACAATTATTTAGAAAGAAAGAAAACAAACACTGGAGAAACATACTTACACTACATATACGGAATAAGCCTAGCACAAGCATACGACCTCGTAAGAAAAACCAAAGAATCTGGAATTGGGACAACAATAATGAGGAAGGAATATGAAGGAAGTTATGAAATAATAGCCCAAATAATCTCTAAATCAACAACTTCCTCATGGGTACAAGCCGGAGCAGCAGTTGCGGGGGTATTATTACTAGCTGTTCCAGTAGCCGGATGGGGAGTATTAGCCATCGGAGGAGCAGCAGGAGTAGGAGGAATGGTACTAGTAAACGAAAACCCATCATTCAAATATGGCGATGAAAGCTATACTTACATAGAACCAACAGTACTACCGTATAATTCCAACGCACTAAATGGATTTGGATGTCAAAAGTACGAGATGGAAGAATAATCATGGAAAAAAATAAACTTTTCATAAATAGAAAAGGAGATGTAGAAGTATTAAATAGCACAATAATCTTCCTAATACTAAACGTACTGTTCTTCGCAGGAATGTTCCTATTCGTAGTAGAAAAAACTAATAGTCATGCAGTACTAGAAGAAGTATACGCAAAAAAAATAGCACTACTAATAGACAACGCAGAAAAAGGAATAACTATGAATCTTGATGTTAAGGAATTATACGAAGCAGCTAAAGAAAATAATTATCCTGCAGGACAAGTAATAAATATTAATAATGAAGAAAATAAGGTTACCGTGAAAGTAAAAGAAGGAACAGGTTACGGACACTCATACAAGTATTATACTAAGACTGAAGAAAAAATCTTTCAAGAAGCAGACGGAAAGAGCTATATAAAACTAAAAATATAAGCAACACGAGAACAAAAATGATTAAGAACAAAAGAGGAGCAGAAGAAATATTAACTGTATGGAATGTGATAATCTGGACAATGATAGCCATAACAATAGTAACAGGAACACTAGTATTCTACTCGGCAGAAATAAACGTTAAAATGTACGAATCAGAGATATTAGGAGAAAAAATAATTAGGTGTTTAATAACCAATAATGATAATGGGCTACCAATAATAAAACCCGAAGTCTTAAATGAAGAATACGACATAATAGAAGCATGTAATCTGGAAAGAAAAATAATCGTAGGGGTAGGAAATTACGTAATTGCAATGAATATTACAGAAGAAGGAACAAAAGAAGAAATAAAGAGAATAATTGTGGGAAATGAAGTGTATTATGAAGTTACCTGCAACTTAAATAAAGAAGGAGAAAGCAAGGACAAGCCAAGATGCGCGGACAGAAGCATTAACCTCTACCCAGAAAACAAGCCTAAACAAATATTAAGAATAACAACAGGAAGCAACCAATGAATAAAAAATTCAAACAAGGACAAATTGGAACAATGATGACATGGATAATCGCAACAGTAATAATATTCTTCATAATGCTGATATACCTCGCAGGAATACTAACCCTTGCAGCAAAAAATGTAGAGAAGAAAGACTTAGACCTAATAAAGAAAACTGAAGAATACAAAGAAGGAATAGTAGCAAAGAACAATGACTTCAAAAAAGAATTCTTAGGAGCAAAAACTAATAATGAAGGAAAAGCAATAATCTACGTAGTAAATACCGTCGCATGGGGAAAGATTGGTATAGGAGACAAAATATTTGGGAAATACGAACAACTTGAAGGAATAACAGACTACAGAATAACCATAAGCGAAAGTGATGGAGCGACTGCCGGAAGCGTAAATTTCGTAGGGGAAAGAATGATAACAGAAATAGCAATCTTATATGATGGGGAGTGGAGAAAGTATCAATGTGGAGAAAAAAAGGAAGTTTTTGATGGTCCAACTAACGAGATGATTGACAAAGTAACTGAAGAACCAATAACCAAAGAAATGATTAAAGAAACATTAACTGAAACAATAAAGAATAATTGCGGTGAAATAATCGGAGGAAGAGTAAAATGAACCGTAAAGGAACAGCCCTACCAGTAGCAATGCTCGTAATACTAACAATAATATTAGCATACTACTCATGGAGCCAAACAATAAACAAAGGAGTAACCCAAAAAATGCAGTTAGGAGAAGCAGAATACCTCAACGAAATGTACAAACAAAGAACAGAAATAAGAA
>PFDC01000096.1 GCA_002763035.1 Candidatus Pacearchaeota archaeon CG10_big_fil_rev_8_21_14_0_10_35_13
ATGTACGAAATGGTTGGCGATGCTGTTGATGCAGGCATTAATGCTGGTGCATTAGTTAACTACATTAGTTTCGAGTTGAGTGATAAGCTTAGGAATTCTTTGAAGGCTGATGCTTTAAAGTTGGCTTCTGAGGATGCTAGGAATAAGGCTGATGCTGTTGCTGAGGGTCTTGGTAAGAGGATTGGTGATATCGTTAGTGTTTCTGCTAATGATTTTAATTATCGTCCTTGGCTTGCTTATGAGTCTAGTCCTGCTAAGAGTGTTTCTGATAATGGTGCTGAAGCGATGGTAATTGCTGGTGGTACTGATATTGTTCCTAGTAGTAGGGATGTTAGTGCTCAGGTAAGTGTTACTTTCAAGCTTAAGTAGGACTATTTTTTTTATTTTTTTCTATATTTTTCTTTTTTGTTGAATAGGTTTAGTAATCTTTTTATACTACTTAGTTCTTACTTTTTCATGATTATTAGTAAAAAGAGTGTGAGTGTAGGGGTTTTCTTATTGATGATTGGTTTGACTTTGGGTGTTGTTATAGGTCAGGGTGGTAGTTTTAGTTCTTCGTTGCCTTATCATCCTCTGCAACAAGTAACTACTGGTCCATCAAGTACTACTTCTGTTGATGGTAATGGTAATGGTAATATTGACCTTGCTGATAAGTCTAAGGATTCTGATAAGCTTGGTGGTAAGACATTAGCAGAAGTTCAGTCATCTACTAATATTAAGAAAAAGGCGATTACTTATTATGTTTTAGTTAATGAATCAGTTACTGAAAGTGGCGGCGGTGGTTTGGCTAAGAGATACTTATGTAATTTTTATAATGGTGGCGGGGTCTTTGGTACTATGAAAGTTGAAGGAGCCTTAGGTTTTGACGATAAGTTTGATGGATTAGTTCAGTACGCTAAGAATGCTAAGAACTGTGCTTCTGATGGTAGTGATACTTGTACGGGTTCTGGTACTAAGGATTATTGTAAAACTTATGATGCCCAAGTTTGGAGAGAAATTAAGGGTTATGTTATCATTGATTAACTCATTATCTTTTCATAACAACCTCTGTGTAAGTAATTAGCATCAATTCCTGAATTAATAATCTCTTCAGCCATTAATGCTTCTCCTGGGGGTATTCTTCTTACACAGAAATAGCAGCAGTATCTTCCATCGTCATCTTTTGGTTTAGTTACTAATAATTTATCATCTCCTAACATACTTATTAATCTTTCTTTTTCTTCATTATAACGCTTACCTATTACCACTTCCATCTTCACATTCTTTCCAGTATTGCTATTCTCTTACCTAGTGGGGGGTGGGTTGAGAAAGCGTTTTGTATTTTGTTCTTGAATGGGTCGCTAATAAATAGTGGTGCTATTGCTTTACTAACTTTTCTTCCTTTAGTTGTTTCTACAGTGTGTTCTTCTTTAATCTTTATTAGTGCGTTTTTTAGTCCTGTTGGTGAACGTACGAACTTTACTCCTGTGGCGTCTGCGGTGTATTCTCTCTTTCTACTAATTGCTAGTCCTGCGAGGTTTGCGAATATTGGTGCTAGTATTGCTAGTACTATTCCTATAATCATTAGTATTGCTCCTCCTTTATTATCGTCACTGCCTTTCATTCCTCCATACCATAAACTTCTAAGGAATATTTGTGATGCTATTGCTATCATTCCTATGAGTACTGCTGATAGTGTCATTAGTCTTATGTCATAGTTTGCTATGTGTGACATTTCATGAGCTAGCACTCCCTCTAGTTCTTGTTTGTTAAGTTTTTCTAAAGCCCCGGTAGTCACGCAGATTGCAGAGTTTTGTGGGTTTCTTCCAGTAGCGAATGCATTTATTTGTGGGTTATTCATTATGTAGAGTTTTGGTTTTGGTAGTCCTGAGGCTAGTGTTATTCCTTCTACTACGTTGTGGTATTGTCTTAGTATTAGTGTGTCGTTACCTGCTGGTCTTGCTCCTGCTGCTGCTATTGCTATCTTGTCGCTTTTGTAGTATCCTGTTACGGTGTAAGTTATTGAGAATATTATGCTAATAATCATTATCATGAAGAAGAATCCTGGGTCGAATGCGTATGATAATACGTAACCGAATGCGATGATTAATACTACGATACTAACCATTAGGAACAATGATTTTCTCTTATTACTTTCTATTTGTTTGTAGAAACTTATTCTTTCTTCTTTTAATGCCATGATTATAGTAATAATCGTGAGTTTTTAAAACTAGTGAAGTCTATTAATATCTGGAACGAAGTGAAGATCAATATCGGGGTTAGATTCCCCGTAATTATTAACTAATGCGTTGATTGCTTTCTCAGCTACTTGTCCCATTACTGCTAAATCGCCAACAAATTCTTCTAATTTACCAAACTTTCTTCTCTCAGCGCCATCACCGCCCATGACTATTATTAAAGGGTTATTAATATCTGAGTTTATGGACATGATAGTCTTCTTATCTTGTACTAACATTCCGGAATTTTCATTTAGAGCAACCCAGTTACTTTTGTATAATTCTGGTAATATCTCAGTGATTAATTTCTTGGGTATCTCTGAAGATAATCGACTGTTAAAGAAATAATAACTTAAGAGTTCACATCTATAAATATCCCCTCTTCTGTGAAAAGAGAGATAAGCATATCTAAAAGGACTTGGCAGATTAACATGATCACTTAAAACGTCTAGATTAAGGATAGGTTTAACGTCGTCACCATAGCCCTTATCAGCCATTGATTTCATTATGCTGATCATTTCTTCAGCTTGATTCTTAGTAGGACTATTAAGCCTTTTATAAAAGTCTTCGGTATTAATAATTACTCTCATAGGAAAGTATGATAAGTAGAGTATTTATGCAGTGTTGCATAATTCCTAAATCTGCGCACATTTCTTAATTTTTAGTTAGTTAAGATCATTTTTTCTTCTGCGTATCGTT
>PFDC01000069.1 GCA_002763035.1 Candidatus Pacearchaeota archaeon CG10_big_fil_rev_8_21_14_0_10_35_13
ATTATCTGTTCCTATACGCATTAAGGTAAATAATCGTACAAATTTACTTATATGATATGATGATGAAAAGAGAGTTTAAAAAGGTTACTAAAGAAAAATTATTTGAATTTATCCTCACTTCTCATTCTAAAAGGTCCTTCTAGTGATTCTTCTTTTATTAGTTTTAAAGGCTTTTCTGCTAATAACTCTGTTAAACCCTGAGTTCTACGAGCTTCTTCAGTTGCTACACCTTCTAGAACTTTTACTAATTCACCAGAAGGGATATCAGTAACATAACCTATAGGTACTGGTGAGCTCATAGGATAACCTGTTAGAGATATTCTAGAAACTAAAACTCTTCTTTTTTCACCGCCAACACTAACAGTTAGAACCTCATGGCTAGTGCGGGCAAGTCCTAAATAATTTCTGAATTTTGCAGAATCGAGCCTAGGAAAAGCATAAGTTTCAGGATTGGGATGATGAATCATATGTTCCAAAGGCCTTTCCACATCATTGTAATCTCTGATTTTCTTTATATCTTCAGCCATACCTTGACTACTACAAAGGGGTATTTAAAGTTTTTGGTGTTTTGAGCAAATAATTTTGATTAAAGAAGAAAATTGTCAGTCCTAACACGCATTAATAAGAAGCCCGGCTTCTTTGCTCAGTATCATAAGTATTACTAGGAACTCTGACTTGTGGACTTTCCAAAGTTCTAACATCACTTTTGGAACTTTCGTTACATGAACACTTAGAAACTAAACTCCCAACTAGCCCTTTAACAATCCTCTCAGGAACACTTTTTGAACCTTCTTTTTTACCTTTAGGATAAACATAGACCTCAACATCAAAACTCTCAACAGGATGACCATTACGAGAAGCATGAAACTCTCCTAAAGCACTACTAAGAACTTTAGGTAATCCCCCAACTCTATCCTCATACTTACGAACCCTCCCACCAAGAACATCATGAGGATAAATATGAACATCAAAAACCGCAGTGCCCTCACCAAGAGCCCTGATGGCCTTAAGATATTCACCTTCAATCTTTTCATGGTGCCTACGGTTCATAACAATAGCTTCTTCATAAACTCTCATAATCTCCCTATTAACTTTGCTATTCATTAAACAAAGAAAGAATATTAGTATAAAAGATTATGTGTAAAGAAGTGATGTGTATAAGCAAGCGACATATGTCGATAGGTAACCGAAAAATAGTTCGTGAGTAAAATATTAGTCTATTAATG
>PFDC01000050.1 GCA_002763035.1 Candidatus Pacearchaeota archaeon CG10_big_fil_rev_8_21_14_0_10_35_13
TAAGAAAGAAAGAAGCAATAACAGGGTTAACACTCAAACCAGTAAGAATGAGTAGTACAAGGATAGCAAGCCGGATAGAATACTGAACAACATTATTAAGGAATGAATAAGAACCAATCTTCTCATAAGCACGAATGAGATAGAGGAAGAGATTTGATAGAACATTAATAGGTATTAAGAAACTGAAAACCTTGAGATAAGGAATAATACCTGGATTATGAACTATCCCCAAAGCAATAATCTCAGAAGTAGAGAAGAGAATGACACCAGCGGTTATACTAGAAAGCAGGGAGATTAATAACGAAAGCTTAACAATAAAACTAATATTATAATTCCTCTTCTTACCACGATAAAAAGAAACAAACCTCAATAAACCATCGGAAAGTCCTAGGGATGAAACCGAGACAAATAACCCGAGAATAATAAATGCCAAGGAAAAGATACCATAAACTTCAGGACCAAAATAACGAGCAATGATAATCCTATAAAGATAATTAAAAATTTTTGATAAGAAAATACCAACAAGCACAACTAAAGAACTCTTAGCCAAGAACTTCAATGATGAATTAAGCTTTTGGTTATTGTCAGCCATTGAAGAAAACAATGATAGAAGATATTTAAATCATATGATTAGTCAACAATGCGATAACCATCAAACCTCTTCTTAAGAGAGCCCCATTCTGAAATACCCGCGCCGGCAACAATATGCTTGTAAGTCTGAAGAGCCATGTCCCAAGAATGATCAGTATTATTATAGTTATAACGACCAGGACGACCAATAGCGAATAAGCCACTAATACCATCAATGTAATCAAGAACAGTGTTAAGATGTTTAAGAAATCCCTGATAATACACAGGATAAACACGAGGGCCAGTCTTAGTAAAATACTCGACAACCTCATCACGCTTCAAAATGCCTAGAGACTCAAGCTGTTTAAGCATTAACTCAACATTCTCCTTACTAGGAATCTTAGTAGTCTCAACCATTAGTCCAGTCATGCCCTCAGGACAAGTTCTTGGAGAAAAAGCCTTCTGTTCACTAACTCTCTGGAATAAATACTTCTTTTCAGGAAAGAAAATCCAACAATCCTTCAAAGCACGTTCTTTTTTTAGTATGATGTAGAGTATACTTACAGGCTGATAACGAAGCTTCTCAACAACAGAATCAACAAATTTATCC
>PFDC01000092.1 GCA_002763035.1 Candidatus Pacearchaeota archaeon CG10_big_fil_rev_8_21_14_0_10_35_13
AAAGAAAAGAAGAATAGTGAGAAGAAAGCAACCCTCGGAGGAAGTTATGATTACAAACAGTTATTAAGAGAAATAAGTAAATCAAGACTTGACACTAGCAAACTAAAAGACAATGACCACCGAATATTAGGACAAAAACTAGACTTATTCAGTTTTAGCGAAGTAGCACCAGGAATGGTATTCTGGCATAATAATGGTGTTTTAGTAAGAAACAAATTGATAGAATACTGGAGAAAAAAACACACCCTTGCAGGATATACTGAAGTACAAACGCCACAGATAATGGACAGCAAGTTATGGAAAGTGTCAGGACATTGGGACAAGTATAAAGACAACAACTTTGTTACGGACTACGAAGGAAGAAACTTCTTAGTGAAACCAATGAACTGCCCAGGGGGAATAATAATTTATAGAAATTCCCCAAAATCATATAAAGACCTTCCATTAAGGGTCGGAGAACTAGGATTAGTACACCGAACAGAACTATCAGGAGTACTGGCAGGATTATTAAGAGTAATACAATTCACACAAGATGATGCACATCTTTATTGTGCTGACGAGAAACAAGCATCAGAAGAAATAAAAAACGTAGTAAAATTATTAGAAGAATTCTATAACGAATTTGGGCTACCAATAGACCACGTGGAGTTATCAACAAGGCCAGAGAAGAGAATAGGAAGCGATAAAATGTGGGATACTGCCGAGAAGATATTAGAAGATGTATTAAAGAAAACAAAATTAAAATATAAGATTAACAAAGGTGACGGAGCGTTTTATGGACCTAAGATTGATTTCCATGTTAAGGACTCATTAGGAAGGACTTGGCAATTAGGAACAATACAACTAGACTTTTCATTACCTGAAAGGTTTGATTTGACATATATCGGAAAAGACAATAATCCTAAGAGGCCGATAATGATTCATAGAGTAATTTATGGAAGCTTGGAAAGATTTATCGCAGTGTTACTTGAACATACTAACGGACAACTACCAGCATGGCTATCACCAATACAAGCAAGAATACTAAGCTTTACAGAAAGGAATAAAGAATACTCAGAAAAAGTCTTGGAAGAAATAAAGAAAGAAATACCTGGAATAAGAATTGATACAGACTTTAGAGATGTACCACTAAACAATAAAGTAAGAGAAGCAGAACTACAAAAAATACCCTTCATAATAGTACTAGGGGACAAAGAAGAAAAAGAAAGAA
>PFDC01000044.1:0-1747 GCA_002763035.1 Candidatus Pacearchaeota archaeon CG10_big_fil_rev_8_21_14_0_10_35_13
TTAGCAAAGACGAATCTTTGGTTAATGTTTATTTGTCAGATAAAAAATCATTATTATTTTAATTCCATCTTCTTTTCAGCAACTTCTTTTATCTTATTTTGTATTTTCTCTTTAAACTCTTTACCCACTTCATCAAAGATTTCTAAAACTTCTTCATAAGTTCCTTTTCCGCCAAGAAGTTCCCAGAATTTTTCAGCAACATAAAGCTCTTTTTCTTCATCCAAAAATCCTTGCATTGTAAACCTGCTGTATGGCTCTGGATGATAAGGATTATAAGGAATAGCCAAAATAGTGATTACTTCCTTTTTTCTAAGTGCAACCCATTCCAATAATTTTTGCTTTGATTTAACAAAAACGTCTATATTAGGTTTTGCTGTTTTTATCTCAACGTAATATTCATCATTGCCTTTCTTTAAGAATAAATCAGCTCTAACCTTTATTTTTCTTCCACCATTATTTTTACATTTTAAAATCTCATTTATTTCCTGCTCTTTATTTGCTTTTCTTGTCCCATTCTTTATTTCTTGAAGAATCTGGGAAATCACGGAGTTTTCTTCATTTGTAATCTCTCCCTCAACATCATAACCAGTTTTAACTTCATCATAGTGGGCAGATGCAACAATCTCAGAAATCTTTTCATAAACCGGCATTCCCAAAGTTGTAGCTAATGAATGTATGAAAGAATAAGAAGCTACTTTTTCAGAGTCTTGCATAAGCTTAACCAAAAAAGGCATAGAGGTTGTTTCTCTTACATATTTTGATAGTTTATCGTTTAGTTTAGACCTTAATAAGTCCTTAATTTCTCTAATTTGGCTTTCATTGAGTGTCATCTTAATAAGAAAGATGGTCTTTTATTTATAAATGCTACCGATACTAATATTTTTCACCATTATCAACTAATCCTACTACCAACAGCTATGTCCTTATCAGGTCTTAGAAGAACGACTTTAGAATGATTATCGCTAGAAGCGGCAAGAATCATGCCATGACTAGAGATTCCCTTAAGTTTTTTAGCAAGGAGATTAGTAATGAAAACAAACTTGTTATTCAATAATTCTTTAGGCTTATAATGCTCCTTAAGTCCAGAAACAATAATCCTAACACCTAATTCTTTACCAAGATCAACACTTAACTTGTAAAGTTTATCAGCATCAGGAATATCATCAACAGACTTAATAAGCCCAACTCGCAAATCAAGCTTCTCCCAATCCTCAAACTTAATCTCAGACATCTTAACAATACCAACAGACTTGTCTTTATTAATTTTATCATCCTTCTCCTCCTCAAAGAACTCTAACTTCTTGAACAAAGGATCAGACTTCTTAACATGCCTAACAGTCAGTGACTTATCAAGCCCATCAAAAGAAATCTTGAACTTCAATAATTCTGAAACCTTAACTGCAGTATCAGGAATAAAAGGAGAAAGAAGAATAGTAACATTACGAATAGACAATAATAACTCATAAAGCTTATCCTTAACATCAGATTTACCAAGCCACAACTCATTACTCTGAACGAACTCATTACAAGAATCAATAAAAGAAAAGATTTCTGCAAGAGCTTTATCAAGTTCGAAAGAATCAAATAATTTCTTAATTTTAACAACATCAAGACCCTTAATGAGAGTATTCTTCTTAGGTCTAGAAAAACCAAACTTCTCAGCAAGAGAAGTAACCCTCGAGATAAGATTACCATACTTATTCAACAATTCACCATTATGCCTATCAACAAGAGCTCTTTCGGAGAA
>PFDC01000044.1:1807-8147 GCA_002763035.1 Candidatus Pacearchaeota archaeon CG10_big_fil_rev_8_21_14_0_10_35_13
ACATTACCAAGAGTCTTACTCATCTTCTTACCAGCGACGGTAAAATAGCCGTGAACGAATAACTTTTCTGGAAGTTTCATACCAGAAGCTAATAAGAGGGCAGGCCAAATAGTCGCATGAACCCTAAGAATATCCTTAGCCATTAACTGAACATTCACAGGCCAAAACTTCTTAACATTACTCTCAGTCCTAAGACCGGTAATATAATTCCAAAAAGCATCAACCCAAACATAACAAGTATGCTCCTTATCAAAAGGTAACTCAACACCCCAATAAACCTTCTCCTTCCTTCGAGAAATTGATATGTCTTGAAGTCCTTCCTCAATGAAAGAAATCATTTCATCCCTCTTATCCAAAGGAAGAATCTCAAACTCCCCAGAATTAATCTTAATAAGAAGCTCCTTCTGGAAGCTAGAAAGTTTGAACATGTAAGCCTCCTCCTTCTTAAGTTCAGGAATCTTATTATGATCAGGACACTTACCATCAACCAAGTCCCTCTGAGTCTTATACTGCTCACAACCAACACAATAATAAGACTCATAAACCCCCTTATAGATTAATTTCTTATCATAGAGTTCTTGAAGTAAAACCTTAACCTTAGATTCATGATCCTTATCGGTGGTTCTAACGAAATCATTATTAGTAATATTCAAACTCTTAAATAATTCTTTATACCCCTTAACAATTTCATCAACGAACTGCTTAGGTTTTAGCCCTTTACCTTCGGCAACTTCCTGAATCTTTTGCCCATGATCATCAGTACCAGTAAGAAAATATACTTCTTTACCAAGAAGAGAGTTCCATCTAGAAAGAATATCCGCAGCTATAGTAGTATAAGCACTACCAGCATGAGGCGCCGCATTAGGATAATAAATTGGTGTAGTAACATAAAACTTTTTGTTATTAGTCATGAAAGGAATATGGTAGTAAGGTATAAAAAACTTGTTAATAAAATATAAATAATAGTCTATCGGTAGTATAACTATGAGAAAAAGAGGAAAATATATTATTGATAAAAGAATGAAGTTCAAACGAGGTTATCAAAGAAAGATGATTCTCAAAATTAAAAATGATAATAATCTCACCTGGAAAAATCTTGCTGATGAATTTGATGTTAGTATACAAACTGTTATGAATGACTGGGGAAGAGAATTTGCAACAATACCCTACAGCTTGGGAATAAGGATGATTGATAAATATCTATCAAAAGAAAAGAACCTGATCCTCTCTTATTGGATCAGTGAGATACTCCCGAAGAAATGGGGGCAGTTTTTAGCTGGAGAATTGAACAAAAAGAAAATAAAGATACCTCAAGAATCTGAGGGATTGGCCGAATTGATAGCTGTTATACTTGGAGATGGCCATTTGGAGAGAAAAACACTTACCATGACCGGTAACTTCTTTGAGCGTGAACATCATAAATACATCGAAACGTTGGTAAATGAGTTATTTGGGCTATCAGCTTATAATATTAAGTTAAAAGGAAGTAATGCTCTTCAGACAAAGTTTCATTCTACCGAACTGATAGATTTTCTTATAAAGAACGGCTTAGTTTTAGGTAATAAAATAACTAACAAGGCTAGAATCCCAGAATGGATCTTCTCAAAAAGAGAGTTTATGCTTGCTGCCTTGAGAGGCCTATTCGATACAGATGGTGGAATATACAATAAACAGAAAGGCTATAAGAGGGCATTAATTGAGTTTCAAACACACTCACCATTTATTCGGGATAACACAATTAAACTTCTGCAAAGAACAGGCTTTACTCCATCAAAAAGCGCCTCTAACAATTCAAGTATTGGTTGTACTCTTGCGTGTAACACACGAATTCAAAATCAAAAAGAAATTCATAAATTCTTTAATGTTGTAGGCAGTGCTAACCCAAAAAATATTCTAAGATATAAATACTTCCTGAAAAGAGGGGAAATTCCTCTAAAAGATAAGATATATAAAGAAATTTGTAGAATTAAAATAATAAGACCTTTTAAGCGGCTTTAGTTGAATGGTACAACCCGAGCTTCCCAAATACTCTAAGAATGGAAAGAGCTCGTAATGCGGGTCCGATTCCCGCAAGCCGCATTAAGTCCCGGCTCCTAACTCGGCGGGAGCGTTATACAACTTTAATAAGAAAAAACCATGACTAATACTTAATAACCTTAAGACCCTTAATTTTAGAATAATGCTTCTCATTACGAGTAATAATTCTATGACTACCATTCTTTAATATTATCGAAGCAATCAAACAATCATTCTGGTTAATCTCCTTACCACCCCTTATAAGATCAGCAAGAATCTTAGCGCTTAACTCACCACACTGATTATCAAAAGAAAACTTTTTGATATTACCAAAAAAGTTTTTTATTACCAATTCCTCTTTCTCATAATTATCCCTAAGATAAACACCCAATAAAACCTCAAAAACATTAATTTCTGTAGTAAAGATTTCATCCTCATACTTCTTAACTATCATTACTGCTTCCTCTTTACCCTTCAAAAAATCAATAATGCAATCAGAATCAAGACAGATCATTAAGAAGCTCCCTAGTAGATTTATCCCTAATTTTAGTAATCTCTCTTTTCATCTTATCAATCTCTTTATTTGAAAGGTTACCTAATGCCCCTGCGAACTCCATAATATCACGATTCTTAGATAAAACCCTCTTAATAACCTCTGAGAAGCTCTCACTACCAATCTTGTTCTTTAATAATAATTTATAAGCATCATCAACCAAAGAGATATTCCTTGAAGCCATGAGTACCTATATAGGCGCCCATATATAAACTTTTCCTAAAATTAATTTATTTTTTGAAATACCCTAAGGTCTTGCCTTGGGGATAAAAGTTAAACAATACAAATGTTTTTAGTTGAACAATTCAATTAATGTGTAGAAATAAACATCTGGTGCTATACTGTAATGGTCTTGTTATTAGTAAAGTTCTAGACGCCATGAGGCCTTGCCTCGCGAAGGTTCACCATAATAGCTTTGTTGGAAGTTGAATAATGCGTTCTGTTTCTATGATTAATGGGAATCGGGGGCTTTTAGCACTCAGAGGGTGACATTCAATACTTCTTAATGAACTCAAGAATTCTTTTGTAAGCAACCTTAGCATACTTATCAAGAATAAAAACATGATAAGACTTAGGAACAGTAAAGACTTCCTTGTTCTTAGAAGGAGAATTACTCATTATGAATTCAGAACTTCTAACATCAACAATTTCATCACCATCAACCTGCATGACTAATAAAGGCTTCCTAATACTCTTAAGAGACTTCTTAGAAAGCTTAACAACCCTCAAAACATGACTAATACTATTAAGAGGAATAGAATCATAAGCAACACCCTTATTTACAACCCTCTTAGCACTAGAAGAATACTTCTTCTTCTGAAATACCTTAATACTCTTAAGTAACGGCAAAAGAATTCTGTTACCAAACCTTTCCTTATAAAAAAATATTGGCGTAGCAAGAGTAATAACACCCTTAACCTTCTTAGAAACATTAGCATTCACCAAAGCAAGATTACCACCAAAAGAATTACCTACAAGAAAAATCTCATTATAATCCTTAGAAAGCATTCTAATCTGTTCTTCAATGAACTCTACCCACTGATAACTCTTAATAATCGAAAGCCTCTCAGGAGAAGTACCATGACCAGGGAGAAGAGGAGCATAAACACTAATATCACCCTTAGAAAGAAACCCCCCTAAATTCCTAAATTCCTTAGGACTAGTAGTAAAACCATGAATAAGTAAAGCAACTTTCTTACCCTTCTTAATCATAAAAGGAGAAGCACCACCCATAGTCTTAATAGGAATCTTAGACCTTCTACGAATTAGGAAGAACTGAAAACCTTTAAAGAACCTTAATAAAGCCCATAAACCAACAAAGTATTCAATCATGAAGAGACAAAAGATTAATGATAATTAAACCTTGCTGTTAAAACACGAACAATAAGAAGCATATATCCTGAGAGAATAATGCTTAAAACAGAAGATAACCTAAGATAATAATGAAAGCAAGAATAAAAAAACCTAACAAGGACGGAATAGTAAGGCTGGAAACCGAAGGAAGAATAATGGAAGTATTAGTAAATGAAGAATTATCAGAAGAAGAAAAAATCAGTATCTGCTTTAGGGGTAAAGAGAGTAGTGGGATAATAGAACTAACAACCAAGGAACTAGAAGGAATAAACCGAAGTCTAAAAGAAAGAACACACCTTATTAAGGACATGAAAATAATCAAAGGATAAAACATAAAAATTTCCTGAAATACTAATGATTCACTTAATCAATAATTTCAAAACTGCTAATCGGTGGAATAACAAAACATAAAAACCTATAAAAAGTATTAATTCTATAAGGGATTGTAGTATAGCCTGGTTAGTATCGGTGCTTAGGGAGCATCAGACCCCGGTTCAAATCCGGGCAGTCCCATAATACAACTTTTTGAAGGAAAAGTTTTATGAGTCAAAATGAAAAATTATTTAACAAGAAGAATAAGAGAAGCATACAATGATCCTGAAAGTTTAGTAGGCGGAATGCTAAAGAAAGGAGAAAAGCTAGTGCTCCACCTCATGCCAGCATACCGAGAAGTTGCTGTAAGTAAAAGAACCGGAAGATTGAGAACCGCAGAGGAAGTTAGTGAACTCTTACATGCGGCGGAAAAAAGAGAAACAAGAATTTCCTTGTTAGAAGAAGAATTAACTCATGTGAGCGCAGTAGCTGAAACAAGGGCTGAAGCAATAAATACTAATTACCAAAAATTCTTAGAGGAAAAAGAAAGAACTAACGCTATTAGAAAAGACGCAGTAAGAATTATAGGGGAAGCCACTGCTGGTATGAGAGAACTAGAATCTGAAGGGGCAATGGTAGTATTACTTGATTATGAAGGACAAGTCAATGATTACACACCAAAGGCTGATAACTACCTAAGAGGGGACGGCAACGGGGCTAGAGGAATAAGAATTGCAGGGTTATGTGAAGACGAAACTGACAAGAAAGAACTTGAAAGAACCCTAAGAACAGGTAACGTGGAAAATCCCCCAATAATAGTATCATTTGATAAACACCATGGTAAGAGAGTAGTTGTAAGAACATTTAACATTTATTTAGGAGAATTAAGAGCAATGACCTATATGATTATTGATGAACCAAAAAAAGAATCAATCGCAGAACATTTAATAACAACTGCTCAAGCAATAATAAAAAAACTTGAAGGAATGGTAACCTCCAGGGAAACAATAGGAATAAAAGAAGAAGCTTAATCACTTAGAAATCTCTTTCTGAATCTTCTTAACATACTTCCTAGCGGCACGCATGGGTTCAGGAAGTTTATGAGGAGGAATAACAAACTTTTTAGTAATCATAAAAGCAGAGTCAACACTAATAAGGCTACCAGGACTAATGAACAAAGGCTTAGAACCAACCTTAGAAACAAAAGACTTACCAACAACTAATTTAGGATTATTAGAACTAAACAAATAATCATCATTACCAACAACAAAAGAACTAAGATTATCTGTGATAGCAATGCTTGGAGTGTTAGTACTCATAGAGAAATGACTAGCAATACCTAGACGGACATGATTAATACCAAGACCATCCATAAATATTACCTCAGGCTTTTGTTCAAGAAGCTGAAAAGCAGTAATCATAGCAGGAAGCTCACGATAAGCACGAAACTCCGGGGAATAAGGAAAATTAACCCTGTCAACAAAGTATTTCTGTTCAATAATTTCCTGGTTGTTATCCACCACGATAACCGCAGAAATAATTTTGTTACCAACAACAACATTACTAAAAGCACCAACAAAAATAACCTCACCAAAATCCCGAGAATCATCAAGAATAACATTCTTAGAAAGCTTTAACTGTTCATGCTTAAGAACTTCAAAATCGATACCTTCAAAAGTTTTTTCTACCATAATCAACACCTAATTTAACGAGAGCCAAAAAGCCTAGACCAAAAACTCTTCTTCTTATGCTTACCCTTATAATTCCAACCAAGAAGTTTAGCAGCAATCTCCTTATACCTCTCAGAAGCACCACTACGAGGGTGAGTATGAACTACAGGGTTCTTAATAGCTAAGGACTCACGAACAGCGAATTCCTCAGGAATAATCCCAAGAATAGGAACCTCTAACATCTCAAAGATGTTCTCAGGAGTAAGCTCAGTCTTATCAAACCTCGAACGAGTAATAATAACGCCACGAACAGGCTTCTTCATCTCCTCAGCAATCTTAATAGTCTTAAGAGCATCAGTAATTGAAGGCATATCAGGATTAGTAACAACTATTAATTCATCAGCAAGATTAATAATTGACAAGGCCTCCTCACCAA
>PFDC01000037.1 GCA_002763035.1 Candidatus Pacearchaeota archaeon CG10_big_fil_rev_8_21_14_0_10_35_13
AAGGAAAATAATGAATAACAAAAGAGGACAAGTAACAATATTCATAATAATAGCACTAGTCATAATAGGAGGTATAGGAGCCTACCTAATAATAAGAAATAATCAAGCAACAGGGGTAGAATTACCACAACAATACCAAGCATTAGAAGAATACTACAAGAGTTGCATAAAAGAAATAACCACCGAGGGCGTAATGGTATTAGGGGATAAGGGGGGGTGGATTAATGAACCGCCAACACAAACAAGCAGTGCATTAGAACCGCTAACGAACAAGCATAATTTTTACGGACAAAGCATACCCTACTGGTATTACTTAGTGAATAACCAGTATATACAACAACCACCAACAAAGGAGGAAATGCAAGAACAATTATCCGAATATATAAAAGTGAGACTAGACAGATGTGACTTTAGTATTTATGAACAAGAAGGATATACTATTTTACGAAACAGCCCAGAAGTAAGAACGACAATAAATCCTGAAGAAGTATTAGTAGAACTAGTAGAAGATACAACTTATGCTTACGGGGAAGAAACAATAAGAATAACCGATCATGATGTGAACATAAACACTGGAATAGGAAAGCTATACGAGAAAGCAAAAGAAATATTCACTAAAGAAATGGAAGGAATGTTCCTAGAAAAATATGCTGTTGACGCAATGAGACTATACGCCCCTGTTGACGGAGTAGAAATAACCTGCGCACCAAAAACCTGGAATACCCAAGATATAAGAAACGAAATAAAAACTGCACTACAAGTTAACTATCAAGAAGTAAGACTACAAGAAACAGGAAAGAAATTAGTAACTGAAGAAGAAAAATACTACACACTAAAAGAAATAAGCAGCGAAGGAATACAAGCAAACTTCCATTATGACCCTCAAGGAATAACTAATATAGAAGTGAACGGAGGAGAAGAATACTTATTAGCACTGCCAGTAGGAAACCAACAAGGACTAGGAATCATAGGATTCTGCTACGTAACATGGCACAACGTTTACGACATGGACATGCCACTAATGATACAACTAATAAATGAACAAGGAGAAATATTCCAATACCCAATACAGATAGTAATAAGAGGAAATAAAGAAAGAGAAGCAGTAAGAACCACCGAAGAAGGAACAGTAGCAGAAGTATGCCAATACAAGAACAAAGAAATAACCGTGAATACCTACGACAGCAACCTAAACCCAGTGGAAGCACTAATTAGCTATAAATGTATCAACCAAGAATGCCAGTTAGGAAAAACAAATAATAACGAAGGACTAGTAACAAAAGCACCACAATGTTATAATGGTTATGTACTATCAAGAGCAGAAGGTTATGAAAACGCAAAATACCCCTTATCAACAAACGAAGAAAACACGGCAAATGTATTAATGGAAAAGAAGTACCCAGTAAGGATAAGTGTAACAAAAGAAGGGAATGAAATAAAAGACAAAACAGTAATAACAATAATACCAATAATAAACACTGGAGAAAACTCAGACAAAGAAACAAGAATAATAATTTGGCCAGAACAAAAAACCCTAACCTTATCAGAAGGAGAATACAACATAAGCGCAGTTACTTACGGGAACAATAGGATAGTACTACCAGAAAGCAAGAAAACACAATGCTACGACGTGCCAAGACCAGGACTAGCAGGAGTAATAGGAATGACCAAGGAACAATGCCAAACAATAACTATACCAGGACAAGTATTAAACGAAACAATAATTGCAGGGGGAACAAGCAAAGAATACATAACAGAAAGCCAACTACAAACAAATAATCCCTTAGTAATAGAAGAAGAAACAATAAGAGCTCCTAAGAGTGTTGAAGAATTACAATACGCTTATAGTCTAATAGAAAACACAAAACTAACAATAACAAAATGAAAAATAAAATATTTTCCATAAATAAAAAATTAACATTTTTAATAAAATGAAAAATAAAAAAATGATGAATGAAACAAAGACTAAGATGATAATGATAATCATAGGAATGATAATGATAACCGGCGGAGTAAGTGCACTAACAACCACGAGTTACACGAACCAATACCAAGAACAACCATTCCAACAATACTACAGCAATATAGGAGTGAACTACAATGAGTTCTGGCCTAATCTAGGGCAAGGAAATTCAGGAATATGCGAAGCAAGACAAGACTTCCTACTACAAATACCACCAGGAAGCTGTAGCCCAATGGTAGTAAGAAGTGACTTATTAGAAAGCCAAAATGTTCCAGTATTCTGCCCAGTAGTAGCAATAAAAATTAATCCATTAATCGACGTTAACGAAATAACCAGCATTAGCTTTACAGGAAGACCAGGACAAGGACTACCAGAAGGAATAGCAGGGATAAGCTACCACCCATACAGAGCAGGAGTAACAAATACTAATCTAGGACAAACATCAGACATTACAAACAGAGTAGGATATGTAGTAATATTACTAAAAAAGAATCCTGTAGAAGACAAGATGCCTGAAACAATCACCGCAAACCTAACAGCAACAATAAGGTATGACACACAAAAAATATTTGGTTTAGGAAATTCAGAATACTACCTACAAAAAAAGACTGATAAAGAATGGGAAGAAACATACCCTGAAAGCAGTTTTTACAAAGGAAGAGGATACTTAAGACTTGAAGAATTATCAGAAGACGGACAAACAGCAACGGTAGGAATATACAATAACAAGGACGACAAGTACAAAACAGTAACACTACAAAGAGGAAAAGCAAGCAGTATAGTATATTTACCAGGATTCTACTGCAGTGCAGGAATAACACTAAACTATGACGCAGTAGGAATACCAAAAAAGAAAGTAAAACTACAAGTAGACAACGAAGAATACTGGTTTTACGAAGGAGAAAGATTCCTTAACGGACAATGCACAGTTAATAATATAATCATACCAACTACTACCGCTACCCCTAAGACTACAACAGCAACAATAACATGCCCAACACAAAGACTAACACTAAGCATTGATAAGAAAGAAAATAAAGAAACAGAAGATAAGAAGCTAGAAGATATAATAAAAGGTTACAGTACAGAACAACAAAAAAACATCAAGGAAAATTATGAACTATTAATAAAAGAATCAAAAGAAATAACACAAATCTACGGCGGAGAAGTAGACAAGGAAAGAGTAACTTATTACGGACTGGAAGCATTAGAAAAAACTGCAACCCTAGCAAAAGAATTACAACAATACAAGACAGAAAAAGAAATACTTGAACTGATAATAAGTTATTACGGAAATTCCCCAGAAGCACAAGAAGCAGGAGACAGAATAAGAGAACTAGAAACATACGACTATAAAGACTCCACAGGATACGCAATAATTAATTACCAAACACACACGATAAGCCTATTAGACACAAAAAACCCTGGAGCAGAACAAAACACTGTAGAAATAAATACTGGAAAAGAAACAAAAAAACTAACACTTAACGATTACGTCTACGGGAGTTCAGGAGGAGAATACTTAAGAATTATAGGGATGAGAGAAACATACATCACAATAGAAGGAAGAACTACAGGAAATGATAAGAATTATGTAACGAACAACTATCAACTAAGACAAGGACAAACACTAAAAGAAGCAGGAGTACTAATAAGCAAGAATTGGAATGGCGAAACAAAAATAGAAAAAATAAATTTGAAAGAAGAAGCAAGAATAAGAGTAACACCATCAATGCCACAAACAATCAGTTCAGCAAACTTCACATTCGGCATAGGAATAGAAAAGAGAAGCATACAACTATCAACAGAAAAAACTCAAGACATGATAAAAAACCTTAACAACAGCATTGAAAGATGGGACGGAATAACAGAGAATTTAGGAAAAGCAGTAGAAACAGGAAAAGCATTATGCTTAGCAACAAGCGCAGGACTAATGATTAAGAACTTCTTCAATAATATGGGAGGAATAGGGGAAGCAAGACAAGAAGTAATGAGAGGAACAGGAGGATGGATTGATAAGTGCAAAGCAATGATGAGTAGTGATCCAGGAGCATACCAAAGCCTCGACGACTGCCTAAGAAAAAACTCTGCAGCAATAGACTTAGACGTACAACTAAGAGCCAAGAATGCAAACAAAGAAGAAACAACACTAAACAGTTATCTTGAAAGGTATCCTGGAGACCCTGCAACAGCACAAAGCAAATGGGTAGAAGAAGTATTCATACCAGAAATAAAGAGCTCAGGGTTCGCAGGACAAACAATAAAAGTAGGAAGTACAAATAAAGTTATTTATGGAGAGGGAGGAGTGTGGGAAAACGAAGCTGCAGTAATGAAGAGTTATAATGATGGAACACTAACAATTGACGACGCCAAAGAAATACTAATAAGCAAGGGAACAAGTAATGGAAATACACAAACAGGGCTGGGAAGTGCAGTACTACAAGAAAAACTCAGAGGAATAGCACTAAACCCTGCAATAACATCAGCAAATTACGCAGGAGTAATAGGAAACCACAAAATAGTAGGACTAAACCAAGGAACGAAAATACAAGCAAACGAAGAAGTAGTACAAGCAGGAGATAAAACAGGAATAGCAGAAGGAAAATACTTATTCCTATCAATACCAGCAAATCCCTCACAATTAGAATTAAGACAATACGCAGGAAAAGTAGTAGTAATACCGATAAAGAAAGACTCCACAGGAACAACACTCGTATATGACACTGCTGAAGGAAGGGAATGGTACGTGGTAAATAACTTTAATGAGAACGCGGTCAAACAATCCGGAAGTGGGGATACAATATTCACTGAATGGATGACTGAGAACAAGATTAGTGGAGGAGTACAATCAATAGAAAAAGACGCATGCTCAAACGTATACCAAAACCCTAAAGCAAAATACTACCAAAGCGGAGAAAGTAAAGGACTACCAATGGTAGTACCAGTAGACCTAAACACTGGATGGTACGCAGGAACTAAAGAATCAGGATTCCAAAAACCTTACACTGAAGCAGGAATGCTACAAACATTCTGGTTATGCAACGTAGGAAGAAACGGAATGGAAGAATTCGACAGAACAGGAGCAGACGATAAAGAAAGCTGCTTCCAAGTAAACCTAAACACCGGACAACCAGTAGACCAAAGCTACGGGTGCTTTGATGCAGCAGGAGCAAAGAACATGATAAACAAAGCACAAGCAGCAATAAAAGCAGCAGGACAATACAACCAACAAAAAAAGAACGTAATAATACCAGGAATGGGAGGAATACCAACAGAATTAACAACAACATCACTAGAAGGGACACAATGCCAAGACTTCATGAGCCCATCAGACTGCAACATACTATTCAACGTATGCGACCCAGTAATGTGCCCAAGCTCAAGATGCAACCTAGGAGGAAACTATTACGTTGAAGACGTAATACAAAGCGGAATAGCAGGAAGCATAGCACTATGCCTACCAAACGCAAAAGAAGGAATAATAGTACCAGTATGCCTAACCGGAATATACGCAGGAATGAACGCATACACATCAATACTAAAAGCACACAGAGACTGCTTACAAAACAGTCTAGTAACGGGAGAAAATACCGGAATATGCGACGAAATGCAATCAATATATATGTGCGACTTCTTCTGGAAGCAAGCAACACCAATAATAAAAGCAGGACTACCAACAATAATCAACGGAGTATTCGGACAAGGAGCAAGAGGGGGAGGAGAATACTCAGACATAAGCAAATCATGGGACAGAACCAAAGCATCAATGGACTACTTCACACAAACATACGCAACTAACGCATTCCAATCATTCAACCTAAGAAGCACTGACAATATAGGGACAGAATTCTGTAAAGCATTCGTATCAGCACAATACCCAACAAGCGCAGACGCATTACAAGAATTAGTAAAACCAGAAGACCCACCACAATTCTACGCACAATACGACGAAATACCTTATAGCGAAGCAACAGTACCACCAACAAGCCAATACAATGTCTACTACCACATATACTCAGGAAAGAACCAAGGAGTATATTACTCAGTATACTTGAAAGACCCACCAGAAAGAAACCTTTACGCACAACAAGAAACAATACTAGTAAAACAAGGATACATTAACGCAGGAGAATACTCAGACGAGAAGAAAGAATTCACCGCACCACAAGGATACGGGCAACTATGCATAAGAATTAACAACCAAGAAAAATGTGGTTTTGAAAAAGTAACAACAGACTACGGAATAAACTACTTAACAGAACAATACGCAAAAGAACAAGCAACAACTAGCGGAATAAAAACTGAAAGCGAATGCATCAATGGTGAAGGAAGCATAGTAAACCCTGACGCTTACGGACTAGTAAACCTCAACTTACAACAAGGAGTAACAAACATCTTAAGCCCACAAGCATATAGCCAAGGAATAATTAGGGTATGCTCAGCACAAAACCCAGGATTAGGACTAACAAGTTCCAC
>PFDC01000061.1 GCA_002763035.1 Candidatus Pacearchaeota archaeon CG10_big_fil_rev_8_21_14_0_10_35_13
TAAATCTGGGTAGGACAATCTGTTGTAACATGTCCTACTCAGGTCTTTCTAGATTAACTAATTTTCGGTTTTAAAACTAGAACTCCGGACAGAGCTTATTTAAGAAAACTTATAAATAATTAATAAAGGCTGACTACCACTAGAAGAATCAGGAAACGCCTTAACAAAAGTAAGATTATGCCTCTGAGGATAAGAATAAGCCCAATCAGGAGTGAATGCAGGCTCAAAAACCGAGATTATGAAATAATCAGGATCAATTAACATAACTTTTTTATCAAAAAGTTCTTCGTGGAGTTTCTGACAGTACTCAGACCTAACAGTAAATGTGACCCCATCAAAACATTCATCAGGTAGTTCATGGTTGTAGTCATAAGCCAACCTTTCAGAATAATACATATTCTGAACTATCGACGCAGTAATGACTCTAGAATCATCAGGAGTATTCCCCTTCAACCAAAGACCCGCGTCCTTAACAGCACCATAACTACCAATCTTAGAATCAATGAGCTGAGTAGAATGAATGATGTTCTGATAAAAACCCCCAATAACAAATATTAGGACAACACCAAGAGCAACTTCTTTAGAATAAGGCTTGATGAGATTATAAACAATAATTATACCCCTAGAAGAAACCAAAAATAAACCCGTAGTAGCCATTAAAATCCAACGGTCATTAGCAGCACGAATAATAACTACATAAAAAAGGAAGTGTACGAAGAGCCATAAGAACAATAGAAGATTAGGATTAAGAGACTTATCCTTCTGTTTCCACAACACATCAAGACCTAAGAATAATGATACGAAAGTTAACAAACCAATAATCCCAGTAATAGCCCAAAAAGAATGAAGGAAACCATAAGTTTCAGGGAAGAGATTCCACTGAATAGGATTCTTTAGTGAAGCAGCAGAATCACCAAAATAGAATTGTAAAGGGGCAAAATTAATGCTGATAAGATAAATAAGATAAGGAGATAATAACAGAATTAATAACACCAAACCCTTCCATAAAGTCTTATCCTTAAGAATCTTCAATTTGCGAGTAATTAATAAATAAAAGGCACAGGTAACTAACACCAGAGCATAAGGGAATCTAACAGTGAAAGCAAGAACACCAAAGAGTAATGAAAGGTAGAGCCCTGAAGCCTTACCACGTTTATCATACCAGGCAAAAAAGTAGTAGAACGATAATAATCCTAAGAACACCGCAGGAATATCAGTAAGCAAACGGAAAGTGTAGAAGTTCCAAACCCAATAAGAACTCATCATAATACTAGCAATCCACCCAACCTTTCGACCATACATTTCCTTACCTAAAAGAAAGATAACAAGGACTGCACCAACACTAGGAATAAGTTCCGTAAAAAACCTTAAAGAAATTTCTCCAAAACCAATCTTGAACATACCAGCCCAAAGCAATGGCAAGAATAAAGGCCTCATACCAAGAAAATGAGTCATCCATTCAGGCCTAGGGAGGTCAAAAGCCCAGATTTTTGCAAGAGACAAATAATCCCCCTCATCCCACCAAATAGGCTGAGCCCCAAGCTTAAAGAAATAATAAAGACGGAAGATTATAGTAAAACCAAGAATAATCATCAATAACAAATTGTCGCGACTCTTAAGAAAGGCCTTAATCTTCTCCTCACGTTTAAGAACAACACCACTAGAAGATTCAATAATAGTATTATCAACAGGATTTTCCATCGATAGAAAAAGAAAACCAGAGTATAAAAAGTATACGATTACTTAGTAGACTCAATTCTTTCCCAGCCATGCTTACCAAAGAGCTTGTTCTTATAAACATTAACATCACGGAAGATAACAACCCAAAGATAGAGCCTAGAGAATAATAGCAATA
>PFDC01000110.1 GCA_002763035.1 Candidatus Pacearchaeota archaeon CG10_big_fil_rev_8_21_14_0_10_35_13
ACATTCTTGTTGAGATGATTAAGTTAGTTCCTGAGTATTGTCGTGTCATGCGTGTCATGAGGGAGATTCCTCCTGCTTATCTTGTTGCGGGTCTTAAGCGTATTGATTTGCGTACTGAGGTTGAGAAGGAATTAAAGAAGGACTTAAAGAATATCTTTGAGATTCGTATGCGTGAGGTAGGTTTTCGTAATACTGATGATTTTAATACTTCCATTAAGGTTTCTGAGTATCCTGCTTCTAATGGTAAGGAATTATTTCTTCAGGTGGTTAATTCTGAGAATGTTCTATTCGGTCTCTTACGTTTACGTTTTCCTGGTAGTCCTTCTCCCCTAATCCCAGAACTTAATGATTGTGCTATCGTTCGTGAAGTTCATGTTTATGGTAAGGCTTTAAGGCTTGGTGAAAGTAACGATGATGATAATACTGCTCAGCATGGTGGTCTTGGTAAGGAATTAATGAAAAAAGCTGAGGAGCTTTCAAAAAGTAATGGTTTTAAGAAATTAGCAGTTATTTCTGGTGTTGGTGTTAGGCCTTATTATGAAAAGCTTGGTTACGAGCTTGTTGGTATGTATATGGTTAAGGTATTACAATAATTCTTCTTCAGGTTTTTATTGAAGTGCTATAATCTTTGTTGATTACAATAATAATTATAAACCCTCAGGACCTGATTATTCATAATGGCTAAGGGGGATGGTAAGATTAATTTAAGAGTCTTTAATGTTCCTTCTAGGACTAATTCTCGTCTTAGGGATCTTGTAGAGGGGTCTAATCGTTTAACTTTATATCATGCTTTTCCTAATAAACCTCATAGTGTTCTCCCTTTTAATAATGGGGTTTTTGGTAGTGGTTCTTTTTATGTTTTCTTTTCAGGTGATGATTATCGTAGGAACTCTGCTGGTTTGTTTGTTCCTAAGGCTCCTAACCTCCGGGTTGTTGGTTCACAATTATGGGCTATTAATGGTGTTGGGGAGTTTGTTAAGGAACTTCTTAGGATGGAAGATCTTGGTTATTGGAATGGTGTTATAAGGGTTCCTCGTGATGAAGCTTATCATGGTAGCCGTCCTCTAGGTCATCGTAGTATTCATAAGGGGCGCTATCACTCATCTAATCGCCGTCGCAGGCGTATTAAGGATATTATCTTTGATGACTTTTAATCATCCGTGTGCGTACCA
>PFDC01000116.1 GCA_002763035.1 Candidatus Pacearchaeota archaeon CG10_big_fil_rev_8_21_14_0_10_35_13
GGATTGCGAAGGAATGAGCAACCTTCAGGGTGGAGAGGACGTCACATAATGATTAATCACGCCCTCATCCTAGCAAGTTCTTTACTCTTACCAAACATCTCATAATACTTAATGAGTTTCTGCTTAATCCACTTCTTATCAACATCATCAGACAAACGATAAAGAACCTCAAAAACTTCGAGAGCACCAGCACGCTTAAGATTACCCTCAAGCCTCTCAGCACGAGCACGAAGAATCATCAAGAATTCCTTCTTTAGTTCAACACGACGAAAATTATTAGCATAAGACAAAGTCTTATCAAAAACCTCAACAGCATGATGATAATCACCAGCCTCAACTAACAAACGAACAACTTCCATATAATACTGCAATTTCTCATTATAAGTAGTACCAAGACGAGCAATAGCATCCATGTGCTGAGCAGCCTTACCAAACATCCTCTTAGAAGAATAAAACTCTGCAAGCTTATGATGACAAAAAGTCTTAATGAACAAATCCTTCTTCTCCATCAAACAACGCTCCAAGTAATCAATACGAGAAAAATCAGAAAGCTTCTTCAACTTATCAGCAATCTCAGACTTAGAATTTTCAATAACCATAAAAAGACAAAGTAAGACTGATATAAATAATTAGTGGTGGTGGACAACCGACTAAAGCACCAACTAAAAACGAATACTAACAGACAAAAATCACAACAAAACTACTTATTATAGGCCTTAACCAATCCTACAATAATAATTATTACTGGAACAAGCCAGGAAATAACCCCTGTAGTCAAGTCACCAAGAGCAGAAACTTCAAGCACTGGAAGAATTAATCATGCCTACCAAGATCCTTAAGAAATAGCTCCCTAGGAGTAACCTGACCAGTCATTAATTGTTCCCTGACATAATCATGAACTCTACTTCTGGAAGCACAAGCTCCAGGATCAATAAGTTCAGGAAGAGGATTACCAAGAACTCTATCGACAGCACCTCTAAAATTACCATCCTCATAGATTCTCAAAGCTTCAAGCCGAGTATTATAACCTGCCATGATAATAAAGAATTACTTAGGTGTAAGGTCAACACAAACACCAGCGGCAACAGTAGCACCAGCATCACG
>PFDC01000019.1 GCA_002763035.1 Candidatus Pacearchaeota archaeon CG10_big_fil_rev_8_21_14_0_10_35_13
AAGGCCGCTTAGTGCTGAGTCTTTAAAGACTATTTTTCCGCCTTTATCTTCTAATGATACTCTTGAATTTCCATAATAATAGCTTCCATCCCTAAATGTTATTCCGGAATTTTCTTCTAGGCTGTTGAGGATACCTTTTTGTTTTTCGACAATTTTCTGTTTTTTATCAATAATCTTATTTATTTCTTCATTAACGTTTAATTCTGTAACCTCTAAGTTTCTTGGTTCTTCGTAAGTAAATGCTCCCTTATCATCAAAATAGACTGTTTTTCCTTCTTTAGTTACGCTGAGCCCTTCTTTAGTAATTCCTAATTCTTTTAATAAGGCTTCTTCTTTTTCATCAATTCTTAATGATTCTGCCTTATTTCTTAATTGGTTTTTTTCTGCTTCGCTTTGTTCTTCTACTTGTTCAGGTGGTGCTATTTTTTCGTTAGTTGGGATTTCTTTTATAGGTTTTTCTTCAGGGAGGTTTTCTTCAGCTTCTAGTGGCATTATTCCTAAATTACCATTATAACTTCCGCTTAGAGGATTGATTGGTGGTAGAGTTATTGGTTCAGGAAGATTCCCTAGTCTTCCTAGGGGGCTTACATCAAATGATGATTGAGTATATCCTTCAGATTCAGGGAATATTACCATTCCTGTCAAAACTTTTGAGATTCCTAAGAATCCTGCTACTAGTATATCTCCTCCTCCTAAATCACCTGCGTTATTTCCATCATCTTTTCCTGCATTACCCTTATCTTGAACTGGGCATATATGATTCATACATTCTTCATTATCACTTGCTTTACAAAATACTGATTCTGTTGTTACTTGTGCTTTAGCTCCTCCAACAACTCCAGCTCCAGCATTAGCATCATCATCAGCTTTATTCGCAGCATTCTTTGCATCTTTAGCTGCGATAGCAGCAATCTTATCGTTTAATTCTGCTAGTTTCAATAATAACTGGTTAAGAGCCCATTCATTACCTTTTCCTATCTTGCCAGCCCATTTTTCTGCTTCTTTTATTAATTTATCAATTTCACTCTTATCAGCATTGCTTAACTTACCTTTTAATGAGTCAGTGGTTTTCTTTAAGTTAGTTAAATCTTTATCTGCCCCGCTCTTTTGTTCTTTATAATAATTATTTCTG
>PFDC01000051.1 GCA_002763035.1 Candidatus Pacearchaeota archaeon CG10_big_fil_rev_8_21_14_0_10_35_13
TTATTTATTACCTCTTCGTAAGTTTCTTCCCCTTTCAGTTCAACGTCTTCTAAGAATACCTGTTTGTCTACGGATACGAATCTTGCAGTATCAATATTCTTAGGATCATAACTTTTTAGTCTTTCATCATTTGGCAACTGTAATACGTAGAACCTCATGGTTGTCCCTTTAGAACCTTTTATGAATTCTATTTTCCAATCAAATTTGTAGTACTCTGTTCCTTTATTGAATTCTCTAATTCCAGTGTTTACTCCGGTTACTAAATGTACTATTGGTAGTCCGACTTCACTTATCTCTTTATTAATGAGGGTTATAAAAAATCTGTTTTCTGCATTTTCAAGGCCTATACTATTAGGAGTTATTATTTTTCCCTCAGAGCTTACTGTCAATAATTCTTGAGGTATCTCATAAGGTTTTATTGTTATTCCTTGACTCACGCTCTTATCATTATATGGGTCCCATGATATTAGTGTTAGTGTTGTTTCTCCTGCACTTTCAGCACCTACCATCGGTGAAAGTTTTATTTTATCGGGTGTCTTTCCACTTATTATTTCTCTTTCGTCAGTTCTTAGTAAATAACAGAATTGTTTTTCTGAGTATTCTATTCCTATGTTCATTCTTTGTTCCCCTAGTGTTCCTACTATGATTTCTAGGGGTTCTTCTAGATCTTTGACTTGTTTAGTTTCTGCTTCCCAGAAGTTTACTTTGTTATAATCAAGTACTTCTTTTGAGTATTCTGTAATTTTTAGTTCTCCGTCTGATAGTTTGCTCTTCTTCACAACACAGTATCTATCGTCTTGGCATCCTATATTGTCTTCGTATCCAATTTTTATTTCATCGCTTCCTATTGCATTCTTACATTCTCCTCCCATTAATATGCAATTTTCATAGTTGCATACTATTTCTATTGGTTGTGTGGTGTTAAAATCTGGTAATAACCCTAATTTTTTTAACACTTCACTCTTCTCGGCGAAGTAGTATGCTGCTCCTATTACTAATAGTATGAGTATTATTCCTATAATTCTCTTCCATTGTCCTACGTCTCCGTCTCCTTTCTTGTTCATCTTTTTCATCCTCTAAACTTAAAAATATTTTTTATGAAGTCTACAGCTCCTAATCCTTTTCCTTGGAGTATTATTG
>PFDC01000081.1 GCA_002763035.1 Candidatus Pacearchaeota archaeon CG10_big_fil_rev_8_21_14_0_10_35_13
TAAATGACCTGGAAATGGCCGAAGAGTTCTTAAAAGCGGCAAAGAATAATCTGAAGACAAGCCTAAGAACCGCTGCTAACAGGCTATATTTCGCCCTAGAAAGAGCAGTAATAGCATATCTTAAGAAGAAAAATGTCAAAGCACCTAAGAATCACCAACAATTATGGAATCTCACAGCAGAAAATTTAGGAGAAGAATATTATCAGGGGCTGAGAAAAGCTTATGACTTAAGAATGCAAGCAGACTATGGGGTTATAAGCATATTTACAGAACTAACAACTGAAAGTATTGAGAGAAATCTAATGATTACTGAAATACTAATAGGTAAGATTAAGAAAACGATTGGATGAAATCACTAAATTTTTATTCCGACGATAAATAATGGTTGTTCTACACTAATTCTCTGAGAACATAAGGTATTTAAAGCAGTTATTCCACAATAATTATAAGAAAAGATAGTGAAACTACAACCTTAAGAAGGTTCTAGGAGTCCAAAAGAAAAAGAGATTCTGACAAAAGATGGTGTACAAGAAATATATTTACAAAAACGGAAAGAAACACGGACCTTACTACTACGAAAGTTATCGTGAAGGAGATAAAGTAAAGAAGAGATATATCGGAACAACACTACCAAAGAACGAGGATAAGAAGAAGAAAAATAAAAAATTTAGTTACTCCACAATCTACAAACCAACGATAAAAATAAACAAACCGCTAATCCTTAGAAGCACGGCAGTAATAATGTTATTAGCAGTAGTATTAGTGTTAGGAGTAGTGCTAATAAACAATAACAAAATAACGGGATTAGCAACTTACAACTCACAAAGCGAAGAAATAACCATACAACTAATGAAAGGAGAATTATTACCAACAAACACACAAATAATAATTGACGGAACAACAAAAAACCTAGAAGAAATAATAACTTCTGAAAAAAATAACGGAAACTATTATCTTCAAGGAACAAATATTAGCGGACTAGGAGAAGGATGGGGAAGTCCAGGAACAATCAATAAAGAAACAACAATCATATTCAAATACAAAATAACTAATCCTAAAGAAAAACCCGCAGAACA
>PFDC01000089.1 GCA_002763035.1 Candidatus Pacearchaeota archaeon CG10_big_fil_rev_8_21_14_0_10_35_13
GAAATAAAAAAGAAAATAGAGACCCTTACAGGAATAGGACTAGGGGAACTTAGAGGAAGTAAGAGAGATGATAAAACTGTGGCAGCAAGAGTGGCATTCTGTCATTTAGCAAGAACAGAATTAGGGATGAACAGAACAGAACTTTCAACAGTATTAAATACACTACCAAGAAATATAGGTAAATACAAGCAAAAGGCAGAAAGAGTAATTGATGCAATGAACGAAGGAAAAGTTAACTCACGAGACAGAATAGTCGCAGGAATTATTGAAAGATTATTAACTAAGAAGATTTAACCATGCGACTAGTATTTACTAACATTGACCCAAGAAGAGAACTCAGAAGGGGTAGTTACCAGTAAGACGCAAACAAGACAAGGATATAATAAAAAATAAATAATGATTCTAGAACATAAAAGAATAAAAAGGCATGAAGGATAATATTTTAATGATGGAGAAGAAGTTCTTAGTAGAAATACCTTACAGGAAACATACCAGCGCAGAAAGAGAAAAATACTGGCATACAGCCAGAACTCTACGAACAGAAGCTGAACAAGACGAACAGGTGTGGAAGAGCTGTAGAGAAGAAGGACTAGGAGTTATGGAAAGAATTAGGGTAATGGGCTACGAATTCACAGAACCAAGAGAGCAAGGTGATTCTATTGATGGATATTATGAATCAGCGAGCATAATTCTTCCTGAAGGTTCTGGGGGATTATGGTTAGGAACCATGAAACTATGGGGATCTGGAGGATTCATAGAAGAACCAATAAGGGTAATAGCAGAATACTCTAACCCTTATGCAAATGATAGGCAGATAGAAAAAGCAGTAAAATTACATATACAACTCCTAAATGAAGGAATACCTCATTCATTCCATCCTAGCATGAACGAAATTGAAAGAGCAAGAACTGAACTAACAAGACAATCAGGCTTGTTAGATAAGATTAAGAAAGAAATTACAACATCGAGAATGTAATAATTTAAAAACTCCAGGTTATTAATCCTATAATAAAAGAGTGGTGATGATGGTAAACTCAATAATAATAATTATAGCAGTGTTGGTATGGATGGCACTCGGTTATAAGATTTATGGAAGATTTATTAGTAGACGTTTAGGAATTAACGACAAGAACAAAACACCAGCGATAACACACC
>PFDC01000127.1 GCA_002763035.1 Candidatus Pacearchaeota archaeon CG10_big_fil_rev_8_21_14_0_10_35_13
TTAATAATGCTCCTCTAACTATTACTGGTCTGTTATATGATTCTTTTCCTTCATTATATCTTCTTTTTAGTTGTCTTCCAAAGTCTTCTAGTGCTGTTGATAACCCCCAGTCTCTAGTGGCTATGCTAACTCTACTTCCTGTATTGTACGCTCTTTCTATTCCTGCAGTTATTACCCCTCTGTCTACTTCGCTGATATCTCTATAATCTACTATTCTTAGTTCATCAAATATTCTTTCTGTTAATACTCTTACATCTGTTGTTATAACTTTAGTTTCTCTGTTACCTTTTATCAGATTAAGTATTCTCTTAAATCCTCTTTCCATGGCTATTGAATAATTTCTTCTTATTGGGTCTTTAAGTTGTGAATAGAGTTTTATTTGTCTTCTAAAAATATCTTTGAAGTTCTCTAGTTCTGTTAAAACTCCTTCTGTTACCATTACTCCCTCTTCTGATAATAATCTGCTTGCTTCTTCAAAATGTTTACAAATACTTCTTATCCCTCTTTTGTATACTTCTCTTTTCTTTACTTCATTTTTCATTGCTGATACTGATGAGATGTAATCAAATATCCCAACATTTTCTCCGCCTCTTCTAAAATGTCCTTCTTTATATCTTCTAATCATCTCTTCACCATTCATCTCTTTCATTTCTTCTACTCCTACACTTCTTTTAGCGTTTCTTCTTTTTGGCGGTCCTCTTAGTACACTAAAAAATAATGTTGGCATTAGTACGGATGTGTCGAGTACTAATTCTCCTCTTACTCCTTCATAATCTAACAACCTTTCTACTCTTGGGAAGAATGCTGGTGTGATTCTTACTCTTTCTAGTTCTGGCTCCCCGAACTTTTCAGTTTTTGGTTTTGCTAGTGGGCCATGTGTATCTATGAGTAGTTCTACCCATGGGTCCATTGGCTTATCACCTGTTCTTTCCATCGCTTGGAATTTCTTGCTTCGTACTTTCCTTCGGGCACTATAACTGCTTGTGCTTGTTGTATTAGTCATCTTATTATTAACCTTCTATTAATGCTGGAGCGGGAAATCCGCATATTTTAGTGTGCGGATGAGA
>PFDC01000060.1 GCA_002763035.1 Candidatus Pacearchaeota archaeon CG10_big_fil_rev_8_21_14_0_10_35_13
AATTGTAAGAACTTAGCACGAGAATCACTACTAGAACCATCAGACTCCATAACACCAAAAAGCTCCCTAAGAACAATAGTAGCCTTACGATAATCAAAAGAATCATAAAAACCCTGAACATCTAAGATTGCCTTATTAAGTTTATCAAGAAGAACAGAAGAATCATTCTTAACAGGAACAGAATAATGATTAAAGATTCTCCTGATGAACTTAGAAACACCATTAATCTCTTTATCATCCCAAGCAAAACCTTTATCCAAAGAAGCAACAGACATCAAGAAGAATCTAAGACTATCAGCACCAAACTTCCTAATATTATCAAGGGGCTCAACAACATTACCTTTTGATTTAGACATTTTATCACCATCAGAAGCAAGAATAAGCCCCTGAGTAAAATATTTTTTAGCAGGCTCAGAAAAATTAATTAAGCCGATATCACGAAGGAATTTAGTATAGAACCTAGAGTAGATTAAATGCATACATATATGTTCAGGACCACCAATATAAGAATCAACGGGGCACCAATAATCAACCAACTTCTTAGCAAAAATCTTCTTAACATTATGAGGATCACAATACCTGAGGAAATACCAACTACTATTAGCAAAAGTATCCATAGTATCAGTCTCCCTCTTAGCAGGAGAACCACACTTAGGACAAGAAGTATTAATCCACTCATCATTAGTAAGCAAGGGATTACCCTTACCAAACTTTACAACTTTAGGAAGAACTACAGGAAGCTGAGACTCAGGAACTGGAACAATACCACATTTAGAACAATAAACCACCGGAATAGGAGTACCCCAATAACGCTGACGAGAAACCAACCAGTCACGAAGCTTAAAATTAACAACACTCTTACCCAACTTAAGCTTTTCAAGATGCTTAGTAATCTTAACCTTAGCATCAACACTATTAAGACCATCAAACTCACCAGAATTAACGAGATTGCCATTATCAGTATGAACCAATAAATCTTTGTAATAATCATTTTTTGCAAGCCAAGAATAAACATTTTCTGGAGTGCTCTTAGGACTCTCATTATTAAAGGTCATACCATACTTATCAATAATGTTATTAGTTTTCTCACTAAGTTCAAATTCTTCAATCTTTCCGTTCTTGTGCTTGAAAATGAAAGAGAAACCATTAGTAGTACTGAACTCATTCCAGAAACCGGGCTTCATATTATCAATGATTAATTTCTTATAATCCTCCAACCTGTCGAAAGGAATCTTAATTTTGAAAGCCCCGTCATTAGTTCTCTCAACAATCTCAGCACCGAACTTCTTCAAAAGATTCTCATCAACACCCATAACATAACTGAAACTTTCATTATGTTCCCTGATTATCACCGGCTTTATAGGAATATCATACTTCTTAGCGAAAACATAATCACGCTGATCATGAGCAGGGACAGCCATAACCATACCACTGCCATAATCAGGAAGAACAAAATTACCAGCCCAAACAGGAACTTTCTCCATCGTTAGAGGATGAATAGCATAAGAACCTGTGAAGACCCCCTCTTTATCAAGAACCGCAGAATCCTTCTCAGAAACAGAAGTAATCTTCTTCAAAAATTTATCAACAACCATTTTTTGTTCTTTAGTTACGAGACTCATGAGTTCAGGATGTTGGGCACTAACAACTATGAAAGTAACACCAAACAAAGTATCAGGACGAGTAGTAAAAATTTTCCAAGGATTATCATTAATCAAGAAAGTAATCTCAGAACCATGACTCTTACCAATCCAGTTCCTCTGAAGAATCTTAGCATTCTCAGGCCAGTCTAAATCATCAAGACCATCAAGAAGTTCATCAGCATATTTAGTAGTGTTAAGGAACCACTGCTCTAAAGGTTTAATAGTAACGGAAGTATCCTCATGACGCCAGCACTTACCATCAACAACCTGCTCATTAGCAAGAACTGTATCACACTTAACACAATAATTAACTGAAGCCTTCTTACGATAAGCAACACCTTCTTTTAACATCTGAAGAAAAATCCATTGGTCCCAACGATAAAACTCTGGATCAGAAGTCTTAAGCACACGAGACCAATCATAAGACCAACCCATGGCCTTCTGTTGAACCATAAAATTAACAATTGACTTTTTAGTATAATCATCAGGATGCTCACCTACCTTGATAGCAGCATTCTCGGCAGGAAGGCCTAGAGAATCATAACCAATAGGATAGAGAACGTTAAAACCCTGAAGTCTCTTAAACCTAGCAAAAATATCACCAATAGTAAAAACAAAAGCATGACCCATGTGAAGACCAGCCGCAGAAGGATAAGGAAACATGTCAAGAACATAAAACTTCTTCTTATCCTTAAGGTTATCATTAACAACAAAAATCTTATTCTTCTCCCAAGCATCCTGCCACTTCTTTTCTAATTTAACAAAGTCATAATCTAAATGATCAACCATAAAAAGAATACTAAGAACGGCTATTAATAACTTTCTGTGGAAT
>PFDC01000122.1:0-192 GCA_002763035.1 Candidatus Pacearchaeota archaeon CG10_big_fil_rev_8_21_14_0_10_35_13
AAGAATAATTAATGATTAAGTGGGGAAGCTCCACTCCGCCGTAGGCGGATTGCGAAGGAATGAGCAACCTTCAGGGTGGAGAGGACGTCACATCGTAGAATCTCTAATTAGCTCAGAGATTATTCTATTATCATACCCCATTAGTTCTACATAAGATTTACCACTTATTATCTTGCTACCCTTTATTCCATC
>PFDC01000122.1:217-6020 GCA_002763035.1 Candidatus Pacearchaeota archaeon CG10_big_fil_rev_8_21_14_0_10_35_13
CCCATAGGGGTAGTTAATCTTGAATTCACTTCCTGATTTTTTATAAGCTTTGCTATGGGGTAGCATAGTTTAGCCTATTTCTTTACTATGGTGTGGCATAGTTACTTTGCCTAAAAATTAGTACTAAAACCCCAATAACTCAAAAAAGACCTAAGAACAAACCATGCTCTTAATAGCTTCTTTGAACAACTCCCATAAGCATTTTAGCCATAGTTCGCAGGAAACGCCATTGAGTATTAATAGCCCCACTATGTAGACAAAAACTAAAGGCTCACGACAAGCTAGAAAGAATATAACATAAGACGGAAAAATTAATAAAAAATAAACAAATTAACTTTTGCAATTAGCACTAATCTAATTTTTATATTATGTTAAAGCTTTTGAGGTTTTTTTTAAGAGTATTAATGCAAAATTCTAATAAAGGCTTATATTTCTCATCATTAGCAAGCCTGACGGCATGAAGATACTCAGAACGCTGCTTCATATAAATATTAATCCAAGGATAATTCTTCTTACTTAAAAGAAAGTTCATGATAAGCCTTGATATTCTACCATTACCATCAATAAAAGGATGAATAGAAACAAGCTTAGCAGAGAAGAGAACTGCTAATTCAAAATGATGAATCTTATTCTTATTAAGCTTATACCAGTACACAAGATTACCAACTAATTGGGCAACTTTAGAAGCATCAGGAAAGCTAACATCATTCCTAAAAATTCTAACCGTGGTCTCCCTGTACCTTCCAGCAAATCTTTCAGAAATGTTATTAAGAATTATTGAATGAAGTTTAAGAATAAACTGCTCATCCAAATCACCATTATAATTATTAATAAACTTTATTGCATCAATATGATTCTTAGCCTCATTAATCTCCCTAAGCGTTTTGCCTTTAGGAACAATGCCCTCATTAATCACTAAATTAGTATCTTCAAGTGATAATGAACTGCCCTCAATAGCGTTACTGTCATAGGTAAGTTCGGTAAAAAAAGTATTCTCAAACTTCTCAAATTCTTCCCTGCTCAAAGAACTAATCTTATCATGATAAGTAGTTCTCAACTTCTCAATATCCATAATTTGTTCTTTAGAAAGATTATCAGACTGCATACTAGAAATTACTTCTAATTCAAATTCCTTTCTCAATTTTTCTATCTGTTTCTTTGGAATCTTGCCATAACCGATAAACTTGCTTTTCTTAATAATTTTCTTCTCTTCGCGCTTAGTGTAAACTAAGTAATTCTGAGTCTTCCCATTAACAATTCTTGTTTCATGATAAACCATAAATATTTATGTGGGTACAAGTATATAAATGTATAGCTTTGTGCCCATATAGGGCTGTAGCCCTCTGAATCAATAAAAACAAACTTAATCTTTCTCTTGTTATTAATACTGAATCAGTCTTTTTAGCAAGAAGGATATGAACTATGAGTCTCTTCAATCTTCATTCCAAAAATTTGTGTCTTGAATAATTTGCTTTTGAATCTTCTCTATTCTGTAAAGCATTTCTTTTCTTGATTCGGACGGTTCGTGCCCATACCCTGCCCTTATAGCTCCGCCATTCCCTACAGGCTCATACAAAGCTCTTTCTATAGCCTTGAATGCCTCGCGTCTAGCTTCGTCTCTGCCGGTATGATAAGCTGACAAATAGCCAAACATTCCAAACAAAGTATCCTAAAGAAGTCGTAGAAAAAATGGAAGGCTTTTGTGAAAGAAATAAAACCTTAGAGAGTATGAATCTTAAAGAAATAGCAGAAATAGTCAATATACCAATAGAGATTAAGTTAACAGTCATAAAAAATAAAGATATGGCCACCCAAATTAATAAATCAATTATAACCGAAATTTAGAGCTTAATAGTGCTCACAAAAATGCCATTGAGTATTAATAGCCCCGCCCGGATTCGAACCGGGGTTCCAAGCTCCAAAGGCTTGAGTCTTTGACCACTGGACCACGGGGCTATACACCAATGATAAGAACCAAGTAGTTTTAAAAACTTTTGTTAAAGAGCTAAATCTCACGCCTCTTAGAATAATGATAAACAACAACCAATAAAACAGAAGAAACAATGAACGAAGAAATCAAAGAGATAGTCTCCTTAACAGAAAGAACAAAAGAATAACCAAAAATACTAGCAATACGAAGCTTAGACTCAAGAATAACCAAAGGACTAAGAGAAACAACAGAAGAAATAACACCCGGAAGAGTCTCAGTAGGAGTAATAATAGGCATGAAAACCAAGAATAACAAAGCTAAAGAAACAGAAGCAATAATTGCACCCTCCTGAGAATCAAACAAATAACCAATAAACATACCAATAAGAGAAAATAATGAAACAGACAAGGCAAGAGTAATAACAAAAGAACCCATAACAGAAAGAATACTAAAATTAAGGAACCTAGCAGCCAACAAAACAATAAGAGAAACCTGTAAAGAAATAATAATAACACTAGTAACAAAATTACCAAGAATAAAAGAAACGCCAGAAGTCTTAGAAGTAATATTGCGAATATGAGCCGGAGAAGAACGCTCACGAAAAACATTAAGAGTAGAAAAAATTAAAGAAGCAAAAAGAATAAAAAACATAAGAAAACTAGGAAAAAGATAATCAAGAAACTCCAAATCCTGAGAATCAGAAGTACCAGAAGAAACACCCCCCTTAACAGAAGAATAAGTAAGAGGTATAGGATTAGAAACCCTATCAAGATTAACATCACGAAGTTGCTTAAGCTCAGAAATAAGATTAAACATTGAAGACTGAACAACAGAAAGATCATTAATCAAAACATCAATATTATTACCAATATCTTCTAAACCCTCCTTAGAAAAAATTTTATCAATATTAGAATTGGCAGCTTCATTAGCATTCTCAATATTATCAAGATAATATAACAAAGAATTAATCCTATCATAATCAACACCTACAGTCTTAAGATCCCGGAGACTGCTTTTAAGAGTACCAATATTAAGAGAAACAACACTAAGAGAACTAACAGCATTATTATAATCATCAATCGTGCCATCGCTCAAAACTTTCAAATAAGCAAGCTGCCCCTGAGCCTCAAGAATAAGAAGTCTCTTAGTCTCAAGCTCTAATACTAACTCATCAAGCTTAACACGAAGATTAGAAACAGCAGAATCACGAATCTTATCAGATTCAACATCAACAGCAGTTTGAATAGTATTAATCACACCCCAAACAGTACGTTGCTTAGAAAAATCAACAAATAATTCAAGATGATAACCAATATCACCATAATCAGGAATGATAAGACCCTTATCAGAATCTCTAAAGATACCAATACAAACATGAGAATCACCACTAATAACCGAAGACTTACAAGAATCAAGAGAATCAACAACTAGAACATTAAAAGACTTCTGCTTAAGACCAAGAATAACATTATTAGAAAAAGAGCTAGGAGAATCAATAAATACCTGAGAATTAATATTCCTCAAAGAATTATCACTAAGAGCCAGACCAGTAATTAGTATGAGGATGACAGGACCAAGAATAACAATAAGAGAAGAAAGCTTAGAATTATACATAGAACGAAAATTCTTAAGAATAACAGTAAGAAAATTAAAGGCCATGATTAACCATAGGCATCAAGGACCTGAGATTTATTAATATCATAAATAAGATTATTCTTGACCAGAACCATACGAGAACAAACCTTGGAAAGTTCAGGAACTCTATGAGAAGAAATAATTATTGTCTTACCAGAACCCTTAAGAGAAAGAATAAACTCAGACAAAGAATTAACCAATAAAGGATCAAGACCAAGAAAAGGCTCATCAAGAACAACAACTTCAGGATCAGTAATTAAAGCACAAGCAATATCAACACGCTTCTTAGTACCACCAGAAAGATTCCTAACAAGAACCTTAGAATAATCATTAAGACTAAGACTGCCAAGAAGACTAGAAATACGAGAATGGATAACCTTAGGAGGAATATTATTAACCTTACCAAAATACTTAAGATTCTGATAAACAGTAAGATTATCATACAAGGGATTACTCTGTAAAGAAAAACCGACAGAATGACTAAGAGAATTATTGACTAAAACACCCCTATCAGGAAGAAAAAAACCAATAATTATTTTTATAAGAACAGACTTACCAGAACCAGAAGGACCAACAACACCAAGAACCTCACCACGATTAACAAAAAAGTTAGCCCTAGAAAAAACTTTCTTACTACCAAAAGACTTAGAAAAATTATTCAATGAAATTAATACCATGAAACACCTCAAAAGAAATAATCATGAAGCATATAAAAATCTTTCATACAGAGAAAATGTTGAAGAATTATTAAATTATCATAAATAACAAGATGATAAGTTCAACGATAATAACAGAATTGGCCAAAAAAATGATAATCAATATTAATAACTACCACGACCCAATTAAGACTTACTAAAGCAAAAATTTGTATGACTAACAAGATGAATCAATGCCTATAACGGCCGCGAGCCTCAACGTTCTTTAAACGATCAATAACCTTAGAATAATTCTTAGAAGAAGAATAACCCCTAAGAAAAGCCTCAAGGAAATCAACAAAATGAGTAAAATGACAAGCCTCCAAAGCCTGCTTAAAAACATGCAAATCAACAGCCTTATCCTCAAGCTTTAAAGAATGATAAGACAAACCAAAATCAATAAAGAAAACCTCAGAATTATCAGGAGTGAGAATCATATTACTAGTAGTAAGATCACCATGAATAATATTAGAATCATGAAGTTTAGAAACAGAAGAACCAATAAGCTCACAAACATTAAGAGAAGTCTTTAAAGGAAGAGAATTAAGAGTGGAGGAAAGCTTTAATCCAGGAATGAACTCTAAAGACAAAGAACACTCAACCTCATCAACACTAAGAACCTTAGGAACAGAAATAATTTTAGAAGCACGAGAAAGAATACGAGACTCAGCACGAGTACGAAGCTTACGAATCCTATCATCAATAACCTTCAAACGATAAGACTTAGGAACACGAACCTTAAGAACAGAATTATCATCAGTATTAAGAAAAACCGAAGCCTCAGCACCCATCTGAATAAGTTTCTTAACCATGATTAAACCTTAATTTTACTTTATTAAAAATAAGTGTTAATGACATAATAACTACTGCACCAATACCTGCAAGAGACATATCCTTTTGAGAATCCCAAATATCACCTTGAGCAGCAAGAAAAACAAAACTTGCCTTCTCTGGAAGATAAACCATTACAGCCCACTCAAAAATTTCATAAATTGCTGAAGCTCCAAATAAAATGAGGACTGGGACTGTGTAAGACCATAAATTCTTAATCTTAGTAGTTCTAATAAAAAACTCTCTTATAGGAATAGCAAGCAATAAACCAAAAGAAAAATGAACTATCCTATCAAAATAATTCCTTCCAGTGTCAAAAAGATTATTGAACCAATCAAGAGGTACGTTCTCATAAGAATAATGAGCCGCAATAAGGGGCATTGAGATATAAATAAAAATTAGTGTATAAGACAATTTAGAAAATCTAAACTTTTTTTGAGTTAATAACAAAATAAAAATTAAGGCCACCATGACAATAGCCTCAAGAAACCAAGCAAGACGATTCTTTGGATTTATCCCAGTAATTAATGCAAAAAAGAACCATGCAGCTGAGTAAATGTACAAAAGATTCAGTTCTTTCTTTTTTCCAAGATTATCCCTAACCATGACTAATTAATCCTCCGGAGATTACCCCTAAGCTCTAAAACAGTGAACTACCATAACCTAAAACTTTCATTTTGAGGTTATGGCTTCTTGCTTCATTGACAACTGC
>PFDC01000091.1 GCA_002763035.1 Candidatus Pacearchaeota archaeon CG10_big_fil_rev_8_21_14_0_10_35_13
ATCAGGTAAGGATAATTCATTTTTGTTAATTCGTACATTAAGTCTTTATCATAAAATCCTCTATCAAATAATATCAGATTTATTTTCCCAATATAATCTTTTATTAATGATAAGCAGTGTATTATTACACTGCTTTTATAATGTCCTATCATTATTGGAATTGATATTAATGGTATTTTTTCTGGGATATCGTCGGAGATTATGCTGCAAGTCAGAAATTTAAAATGCCCTGTTATGGCATCTTTTCCAGTCCATCCATGGATGTCAAATCCTTGAACATTACCATAAAAATCCTCTTCAGTATAATCAAATGCTAGAATAACTTCTTTTTCTGATAACGAAATATTTTTAGAAATTCTTTTGATATATTCTAGATAAGCCTGTTCCATCATGCTTATCAAAGATTCTTTAATTCTTAAGTGAATTGTATCTGTTTTATTGCTTACATTTTCAAGATAAGAATTGTAAGCTACGGATTCTAGCAACGGGACTATGAAATTAAATCCGTTCAGATTACTTTCTTTTCTGTTAATTCCTAAACCGTCGTCTATAAACCACATTAAGGCGTCTAAACTTCTACATAATCTTTTTTCATTCATCTGCGATTACCACAAATACTTTCTTACCAATAAACTCTTTTGGAAAATCAATTCTCCCACTTGTTCCAAAAGGTTTTACTGTTCTTTCAAGAAAACATTTAATTCCCTTTAAGGTAAGAGTTGATCTTCTTTCAATCTTGACCTTTTTCATACCTATCTAATAGATAGGTTAAGTATTTAAACCTTTTGGAGTAATTTAATAGTACTAAATCTTATTCGGAGATACTGAGAAAATATTATAATAAAGAAGTGTATTCTGGAACAGATAAAACAATAAATAGTCAAATGACTAAGATGATTAAGAATAATGACCGTAAGATTAGAAGACGAAGTAAAGAAACCCCTAATACAGAAACACAAGAGATTACAAGTAATTGACATAAGAAAGGTTAATCCGGTAATTCCCATAAGTTATGATAAACCCTTAGACTACCAACACTTATTAAGGAGTCCTGATGTAGAACCATCAATAAGAATACTAAAATACCTCAATGAACTAGGGCTGAAAACCTACCTTGGAGGAGGAGTATTCAAAAGACCAGCATTCGGAGATATTTATGATTTAGGAATAAGGCAAGATGGGAATAGGCTCCTAAAGAGGTATTTTGACGTAGACCTATTAGCCGTGGGAGAAGAAGGAACAGTAATAACTATATGCAAAGAATTAGAACGTATTAAAGAAAGTGATAAAACACCATGGGATTACAGGAACATAAGATTTCTTGTAATGCCACAAGGAAGGGTGCCTTATATGAGTTTGGAAAGGGTAAGAAAATATTGGGTTGAACCAAGAGAAAAAAATAAGGGAATCTCAAGATTTGACGTTAATATAGCAACAAATAGAGAATACTTAATACAAGGAATAATAAAACCAAGAATTAAGGGATTATTACAAGTAATTATAGACACACTAAAACTATAATAAAACACAGAAAAGTTTATAAATAGTTATCCCTGCGTATACACTGAAGGTATACACTAAATATGGTTCAAGACTTATTTAATAACAAGATATTATGCAATAAATGTAACAAAGTAATGGCTAAGGGAGAAATATTAAAGAACGGATTCAAAATGAGAATCGTAAGGTGTGAAGAATGCAATGAAACAATAGTCCACCCAAGAGACCTAGCAGAATACGAACAATTTACTAACTTAAAGAACAAAACTTATAAAGTGAAATTACGATTAGTAGGTAATAGCTATGCAGTAAGCATACCTAAAGAAATCATTGATTTTGTTAGAGAACAAGAAAGAATGATGGACGACGTAGTAAGATTATGCTTTAACGAAGCAAGAAAGTTAAGCTTAATGTTTGGAGAATAAAAACGAAAAAATACGAGGAGAAAACATAAACAACAAAAAAAATGGAAAAAGAAAAAAATAATGAAATAATAACATTAATAAATATAATGGGAAGTGTGGTTCAACGAAAGATGGTAGATGAACTGCTCAACTAATAACAAATAAACAACAAAAAAAATGGAAAAAGAAAAAAATAATGAAATAAAACTAAGAGTGGTGGAAGCATTACAAGACGATGCATATAAGGGAATAGCAAGAATAGACATAGAAATAATGAAGCACTTAGGATTACGAAGAGGAGATATAATAAGTATTAAAGGAGAAAGAGAAACCGTAGCAATAGTTGACAGAGCATACCCTGCAGACTTAGGAGAAAATATTATCAGAATCGACGGAATAATAAGGAAGAATGCAAAAACAGGAATAGGAGAACCAGTAATTGTAAGTAAACCATTAGTAAAAGAAGCAAAGAAGATAACTATCGCACCAGCACAAAAAAATATTATGGTACAAGGAGACCCCGAAGGACTAAAGAGAGGACTATTAGGAAGAGCAGTAATAAAAGGAGACACTGTAGTACTCGGAGGAACTAACAGAAGAAGAGACATAATGGGAGACCTCGGAGGGGCAGGAGAACTAGACGAAATATTTGGTAGTTTAATGGACAGCATGGGAATGGGAGGAGGATTCAACCTCGGAGGAATAAGACAAATAAGATTCGTAGTAGTATCAACAACACCAGGACAAGCATGCATCATAACAGAAAATACTGAATTAACACTATCAAGCAAAGCAGTAGAAATAACAGAAGAAGGAGACTTACCAGAAGTAACCTACGAAGATATTGGAGGACTAACCGATGAAGTAAAAAAGATTAGAGAAATGGTAGAACTACCACTAAAACACCCAGAAATATTCGAAAGGTTAGGAATAGAACCACCAAAAGGAGTATTATTACACGGACCTCCAGGAACAGGAAAAACATTATTAGCAAAGGCAGTAGCTCATGAAAGCGAAGCAAACTTTATACTATTAAACGGACCAGAAATAATGTGTGTTGGTGGAGAAACACCAATACTAACTAATCCCGAAGGCTATGTTAAAGCAGAAAAAATTTATGAGAATGAAGGTAAGATTGAGGAATTAGGGAAATATTCAGTTAAAACTCTTAATAAACCACTAAGCACTTACGCATTCAAGGAAGGAAAAGTAGAGAAAGCACACATTACTCATGTAACAAAAATTAATGCTGAAGCTTATAAACTTAAGATGGACGATGGAAACGAAATCACTGCTTCAGAAAATCAGCCATTCTTGGTTTACGAAAATGGAGAATTAGTATGGAAAACTGTGAAGAATATTAAGGAGGGCGAGTTCATAGCAAGACTGAATAAAATAGCCATTGAAGAGAAGAGCTTTAAAGTACCTATTGAGAAATTAAAAGAAAAGAACTTAATAGAAGAAGAAGGCAAATATGCAATTAATATTCGAAATCTTTCAAGAAGTAATTTTATTGTCTTACCTAACAAGACAACCCCGGAGTTGCTTGAATTATTAGGGTTGTTGGTTTCTGACGGCAACATTTCAGGTAAGGATGATTCTATAGGGTTTTACAATCAAGATAAAGGCCTAATTGAACATTTTAAAAAGTTAGCTGGCAAGGTTTTTGGAATTACCAATTTTAAAGAGAAGAACAGGGGAAAAGATTTAGGGATAATTATTTATTCAAAATTATTAGTTGAATACTTAAAGATGTTAGGGATCACCAATGAAAATAAAGAAAACATTCCAGAATACTTTTATAAGTTACCAAAGAATGAGGTGGAAGCATTCATCAGAGGATATTTTGATGGTGATGGAACAGTGTCAAGAATAAAGATTAAGAACATGATCTATCCAACACCAGTGCTTTATAGTGTGAAGAAAGAGTTCTTAATGCAGATGCAAGCACTACTCTTATTGAAAACAGGAATTAGTTGCAGACTTAAAGAACATAAAACTCCTAAGGGCGTTATGCACAAATTAGTAGTGAGGGGCAATAGTGGAAGAATGAAATTCTTAAACATCGGAGCAGTAAGTAAACATAAAATTGAAGCTTTGAAAGAAATGAAAAAGGTGGTAAGAATTAAGGAACATGAGAACATCCCTCATCCTTCAATATTAATTGATGCAATAAGAACTCTGCCTTATAAAGAATATCGCAACAAAGACTATTATATCTATAAGTCAGGCAAAGCAACAAAACATTCATTGAAAGTACTCCATGAAATTGCTAAACAGAATAGTCTCATTAATGATTCTGTGGAAAAAGAATTTAATTTATTGATGAGGGATGATATAGGATGGGAAAGAGTAGATAACATTCTGCCAGAAGGGAAGAAAGTGCTTTATGACTTTACTGTAGATAAGGACAGCTTTACAGCAGCACCATATTACTTAATGCACAACTCAAAGTTCTATGGAGAATCAGAGAAGAACCTTAGAGCAAAATTCGAAGAAGCAGAAAAATCAGCACCTAGCATAATATTCATCGACGAAATAGACGCAATAGCACCAAAAAGAGAAGAAGCATACGGAGAAGTAGAAAGAAGAGTAGTATCACAATTATTAACCTTAATGGACGGACTAAACGCTAGAGGAAAAGTAGTAGTCATAGCAGCAACAAACAGACCTAACGCAATAGACCCAGCATTAAGAAGGGGAGGAAGATTTGACAGAGAAGTAGAAATAAACGTTCCAGACACTGAAGGAAGATTACAAATATTAAAGATACATACGAGAAACATGCCGTTAGCATCCTCTGTTAAGAAAAGTTATCTTGAACAGGAAGTTAGTTTAATATCTAAAAAGATTAAAGACCTTGAATTAAAAGTGAAAACTGAAGATGACCGCGAGATGAAAAAACAAATTCTGCAAGAAATTTCTACTAATAAAGAAGAACTTGACTATCTTCAAAAGATAGTTAATAAGTTTAGTGGAGATGAAAAGAAAGATGATGGAATACTTAGTGGTTTAGTTAGTAACGAACGGGAGAAGGTAATTAACTTATTGAGAATAGGGATGTTAAAAGAATTAGCAGAAATAACTCATGGATTTGTAGGGGCAGATATCTCATCATTAGCCAAAGAAGCAGCAATGAGCGTATTAAGAGAAGCACTACCAAGGATCAATCTTAAAGAAACAGAAGAAATATCCGAAGAAATATTAAAAAACCTAAAAGTAACGAAAGAAAGCTTCCAAGACGCACTAAAAGTAGTAAGACCAAGCGCTATGAGAGAAGTATTAGTAGACACACCAAACGTAGGATGGGATGACGTTGGAGGACTAGATAAAGTGAAACAAGAATTACAAGAAGCAATAGAATGGCCTATGAAGAATCCTCAAAGCTTTAAGAGATTAGGAATAAGACCGCCAAAAGGAATACTATTATACGGACCCCCAGGAACAGGAAAAACATTACTCGCAAAAGCAGTAGCTAAGGAAAGCAAAGCAAACTTCATACTAGTAAAAGGGCCAGAATTATTATCGATGTGGGTCGGAAAGTCGGAAGAAGGAGTTCGTAAAATTTTTGAGAGAGCAAGACAAGTATCACCATGCATAATATTCTTCGACGAAATAGACTCACTAGCATCAAGAAGAGGTAATGGCGGAGGAGGAGAAGGAGGAAGAGTAACAGAACAAGTACTAAACCAATTATTAGCAGAAATGGACGGAATAGAAGAACTACAAAATATTACAATAATAGGGGCAACTAACAGACCAGACATCTTGGACCCTGCAATACTACGCCCAGGAAGATTCGACAGACTAGCATTAGTAGTGCCCCCAACAACTGAAGGTAGAGAAAAAATATTCGCAATACATACTAAGAACATGCCATTAAACAAAGACGTGAAAATTAAAGAACTAGCAGAAAAAACTGAAGGATACGTAGGGGCAGATATTGAAAGCTTATGCAGAGAAGCAGCAATATTAGCATTAAGAGAAGACATGGAAGCAAGAGAAGTAAAGATGAAACACTTCGAAGAAGCAATGAAAAAAGTAAGGCCATCAGTAAGCAAAGCATCAGCAGAAAAGTACGCAAAGA
>PFDC01000032.1 GCA_002763035.1 Candidatus Pacearchaeota archaeon CG10_big_fil_rev_8_21_14_0_10_35_13
TATAGAACAAGCTCTTTAAAAGTATTATTATGATAAAAAACTGTGTAACCAACAACTATCTATATTCTCTCCAAGTATGCTTACACTTAGTACATTTAAAGAAACGAGTCTCGGCCTCATCACCACTACGAGTTTGAGAAGACCAGAAATAAGCTTCTTTATGACCACACTTCTTACAATCAGCACTAGTTATCGGAAAAACATCAATCTCCTTTTCTTTAACAACACCAACTTCTTGAGTTTTCTCCAACTTTTCAGAAGACTTAACCTTAACAATACCCTTAACAGAAGCACCGCAACGAAGACACTGAGAATTCTTCAATTTCTCAACAACCAAACCGCCACATTTTGAACAAAACTCCATCTTTAATAATGATTACTAAACGTAATTTTAAAGACTACAACCCTACCTATAAAAATGTATCGGTTAAGAAGGAATTAGCAAAAATAATCAAATCGTACTTTTTGAATTAATTATCGGTAACCTCTAAACGAATTGTGACTCAGCCTGTTTAGCGAGTGGTTTTTGACATCTAAAAAAGAACTTTGAGATTATCAGTATATTACCCCTGAGTATTGTTGGAGGCTAAACTTCACTGGTAATGACATTGTAATCATCAAGAATTAATGAAAGAAACTCATGAAGTTAACAACAAAGAGTTTAATCCAACCAACCTTAGGAATCTTAATAAGAGCTTTACCAAGAATATTTGAGCCGAGAATATTATTATCCTGAGGAATCTGATCATAATTATTATCACCCTTGGTAGAAAAGACTAACGAACCATCATCCATAACAGAAATATTGACGACTCTATGAATAATAGGATTCTTCTGATAAGCATTAAAGACTATGACATCACCAATACGGACCTTCTCAGGAGAAACACCAACAAGCATGATAATATCGCCCTTCTCAAAACCAGACTTCAAAGGCCAAGACTTAGCAGAAGAAAGATTAGCGATGTTACGCGAAGTGTACCAAGAACCCTCACTATTCCACCAATTATCAAACTCACCAAAGATAACCGCATGATGAGACATACTAGAAGACTCAACGACAACTAAAGGAAGAGAAGAACCAGTAAGAAGGGTAAGAACAGGAAAGAGAACAAACTTAATGACAAGGAAAATAATTATT